>CAYHOR010000173.1:0-1517 GCA_964358235.1 Candidatus Woesearchaeota archaeon | reverse complement strand
CATCAAAACATAGATTCTGACTTTGATAAATTTAGTAGTAAATTATTGAAGAAAGTATAAAATTAAGATAAAACACTAATTGTATTTTAAATTAATTGACTTTCTATATTTTTTAGGAATTAAAAATAATTAGAAGAATATTGGTGTGATAAAGACTTCTATAACTCCTGCAATAAATACTAGTATTAAGGATAGTATAATCAAATCTATCGCATCTTTCATTATTGTTTTAAAATGATCTCCTTCAAAATGTTTGTTAATAACCGCAATTGAAATTAGTCCTCCTGCAAGCCCTCCAACAAAGTATGCCAAGATTTCAAATAGTCCGTGAGTCATATATCGAATAATAGCTAATGAAAATACTTGAAAGTATAATGCTACTTTTATGAATCCTACTTCAGTGGCATATTCTGCTAATTTTGTTCTAACTAAGTTTCCTATAGCTGTACTAATAACTGAAGCGTTCCAACTTAGTATGAATAAAGCTCCAGTACCAAAGAAAAAGGAAAACAAAATACACAGTGTTAATACTTTTAGGTTGTTTAAAATTATTATAGATAAAAAATTCCAGTAAGTAGTATTACCAGTAAATGCACTTTCTCCATTGATAGATTTTATTGTTGAAATTTGTGATGCAAATAAATCATAAGTTATTTCTGAGGGTAAAAATATATACCATAATGATAATGCAATAATAAATCCAAAAAATAACCACATAAATATTTTTAGTGCATCAATGTGCATTTTTGGCAAGTTATCATCATATTTTGCTTTGTAATCTTTTTTTGCTTCAAATGTTAAAGTTTTAATCATTAATGGCAAACATGCAAATACCATAAAGAATACCATAATTAGAGATGCTTCAGATCTAAAAATCCATAAACTTACAAATACTGCTACAGATGCATAAAGCAATCCTAATAGGAAAACATAGAAAGGAGTTTTTTCTGCTGTTTTCACTCCAAGTATGGATTCTAGAACCATTTAATATTTTAATAAGAATTATGTATATAAAGGTTTCTAGTAAGATTTTCCAAATATTGCATAATGTTCAGCAGGTTCACCACAATGGAAACATTTTCCTTTAACTTTTTTGTATTCATAGGGGATGTTTAATGATTTTGCTCCATCTGCGTCATTTTTTATTTGTTCTTCACAAGATTCTTTTTCACACCAAAGTGCTTTAATCATTTTTTTATTTTGAATTCCTTTTTTGAATTCTTGAATATTTTTTACTTCAATGGTATTATTTTTTAAATTTTCTTTAGCTTTATTAAATAAATTTTTTTGAATTTCTTCTAAAATTTCTGGAATTTTATTAGATAATTCTTTGATTTGAACAAATTCTTTTTTACCAGTATCTCTTCTTACTAATACTACTTGTTCTTTTGCTAAATCTTTAGGTCCTAATTCTAATCTGATTGGTACCCCTTTCATTTCCCATTCATTGTATTTGAAACCAGAGGTATATCCCTCTCTATCATCAATATGTATTCTTATATTTTTTAATTTTATTA
>CAYHOR010000172.1:0-1548 GCA_964358235.1 Candidatus Woesearchaeota archaeon | reverse complement strand
ATAAATTTACTGATGATGGTTTAGTAGGTGTTGTTAATAGGAATATTATTAATAAAAAAGGAAAAAAAATTTATCAATTTAGTTGTATTCCTGATAATACTGAATATTTTGAAGATTCTAATTTTGAAAATAATGCATTAGTTACTGGAAGTATGGGTGTACAAGAAACTGAGACTGCTTATACTACATTAATTGATGTACTAACTGGAGAAGTTGAAGATCCTACTAATGGTGCTTTATTTTACAAAACAAAAGAAGTTAGTTTTCGTAAAAAAAACCCTATTCAATGGCATGGGCAAGTTGCTTTTTATTTAGGTGAAGATGATTGTTTAATTGATCATAGCGTTGACAGATTTTCACATAAATATTATGGAATTAGAGATTGTTCATATGTGGATTATAAAAATATTCCTGGAGATTAAAATTATTTCAACTAGGATTTTATAAATGTTTAAAATTAAAAAATAGTTTTTTAGGAAAGAAATGAGTCAAAAAAATTTAATGTTTAATGATAAAAAAAGAAAGCTCTGGAAATTAGCAAAGACTAATGTTCATTTAGTTGCATTATTAAGAACTTTAGATATTACTGAGTTTGTTCACATAGATCATAAGTGCGCTTTGTTTAGAGCAGAAGGTTATGATTCTTATGAAGGTAAGGATTGTTATTTGAAATATATTGTTAATCCTAGAAATGGTGTTGATGATACTGGTAATATAATTCCTTTGTTTTTACAAGAGAAATATAGAAATCTTGTATTAAGAGGAATAAGAGTACAACATGATTTAAGAGATGTTAATGGTGTTCAGTTTTTAAGCCAAGATCATTTTGTTAATGATATTATTGGTTTAGTCGGCATGCTAGAGTTAGTTGAAGGATTTAATCTAGGTGAGAGAGCAAAAGTAAAAAGAAATCTTTCAAGTTTAGAAGAAAAATTGAAAGTAATTGAAGAATTTGAAGAAATAATTAAACAGATGCATAATAGGGGATATGTTCATAATGATATAAAACCTGGGAATTTGTTAGTTGGATTTAATGGACCGATAAGAGTTATTGATTTTTCAACTGCGTCTTCTTTTGCAGATTATGAAAAAGATAGGAAAAGTCGTTTAATTTATGGCACTAATGGTTATTTTGATTATGGAAGTGTTTTAGGAACTAAAAGAGATAGGGATTGTTTGGCTCTTGGCGTGACTTTAGCCAGGTTATTATTAGATTTAAAACCAGAGGAGTTGTTAGCTTATAAAACTGAATTTGGGATTGTTGGATTTGAGTTAAGAGATTTTGAAAGAATTAATGGTGATATATTAAAATCAAGATTTAATGATTCTGTTTGTGATTACTTTAAAAGTTTAATGAATAGACATTTTCCTTATAATGCAGATGAATTTGATATTAATATTAATCCAAGATTTTCCAGACATCTAGCAGCAGATAGTACTTTTACATGTTACAGTTAACAATATTAATAAACTAGTTAATTGTATTTCTTAAGTATGGGCTTGTGATGCAATCTGGATAACATACCTGGCTTCGGACCAGGATATCAG
>CAYHOR010000171.1:0-1563 GCA_964358235.1 Candidatus Woesearchaeota archaeon | reverse complement strand
AGGAACTTTGATTTTATACTTCTTTCTTCCAGCAATAGTTGTTAACTGTAACTCTCCAGATTCTAGAAGAACCTTTGCAGTCCTTAAATCAAACCTAATTGAAGAATTCATTCTTTTCAAAGTATTAGGATTACATTTATTTCCTTTTAACATCTCGACAGCATTATCCCGTGCACACTGAATCAAGGCAGAAGGAAATAGGGAATATTTTTCTCGAATTTCTTTATACAACAAATGATGAAGTTTAACTTTGTTTAAAGTTTTATTTCGTAGACAACAGTCTATATGTTCATTTACAACAGAATTATAACTACTGATAGTATCACACAATTCCTTACTCTTAAATAATATTAAACTGACTGTTCGTTGCATATTTTATTTTAAGACAATATACTATTTAAATCTGGCGCAGGCAAATGCCGTGTCCACTCCTACACTGCAATTCACTCAGACCTAAAGGAGGGAAGTGTTATTGCAGAGATTAATTATAAAATTGTGAATTATTTATTAAAACTGCTGAGGAGGTCTTAGAATGAGTAGAAAAAAACATATAGATCTTCTTAAGAATTTTAAGCAAAGATTATCCCAAAAAATAAAAGTTAACAAACTAGTTTTATTTGGTTCTAGAGTTTCTGGTAGACCAACAAGATATAGTGATTTTGATTTAATAGTTGTATCTCCTAACTTTAGAAAAGTAGATTCGTTAAAACGAAGTAAATTATTTTATTCTGAATGGACTATGGATTATCCTGTTGATTTTATTTGTTATACTCCAGAAGAATTTAATAAATTAAAAAAAGATATAACTATAGTTTCTCAGGCTTTAAAGAAAGGCATAGAAATATAGTTTAGATTTACACTCTCTTTGTAAGAATAATCCCATGAACATCAAAAAGCAAAGTAAAAAGTGCTTCCAAACTTTCTTCTCCTTTCAAACTTTTTTGGATTTCCTGGGCTTGTTTTCCAAAATATTCTAGTTTTTCTAAAGTAAATGCAAAATATAAATCATACAAAAGCTCAATCATTTCATTAATTTTTTTGAGTTTGTTTTGAGATATAGAAAAATTTTTTTCAAAGGCTCTATTCTTATACCAATCTCCTATATTCTCTAATTGCTCAGTAAGAGCATAGTTAAGAGGATCTTTTTGTTCTTTATTTAAGTAACGTCTAATCGTATCTGCTAATCTATTTGTTTGGTCATCTTTTTTTATTACTAAATTCAAATCTTCATTTTTCTTAGTATAAAGCGCAACTAGAAAATCTTGTGCAGTACTTTGTAATGTAAAAAACATACGTTTGATAAGATTTTCAACATCGATATCCTCTAATGAGGCAATTCTTTGTATATGAACTTCAGTATCTGTAGTTTTTACTATTTCTAACCCTATACAAGTTCTTTCTAAAGTTCTTTGGATTATAGGAATTTGCTTTTTATTGACCTTCAGTTTAATTTTATCATAACCTGCTTTGTAGAGTGCTCCAATATATCTATTGGTCATATCATCTAATTTTTGGATATTTTCCTCTTTGAAAGAATCTTTCTTTTGTCCTGTTAATGAAAGA
>CAYHOR010000170.1:0-1575 GCA_964358235.1 Candidatus Woesearchaeota archaeon | reverse complement strand
CAATCTTGGCAATCTCAAACGCAGTAATATGATTATCATCAACTCCTAATCTAATCTTGCAAGAAATAGGAGTCTTCAAAGTATTCAACATTTCTAATATCTCTTCAACTTTCTTTGGAGACTTTAATAAAGCTGCACCTCCTCCAAGAGTTAATACCTTCGGTGCTGGACAGCCAATATTCAAATCTATTACATCAGTCTTTCCCTCTAAAAATTCACCAGCCATAAATATCTTTTTCTTATCTTCGCCAAATATTTGTGTAACAACAGGCCTTTCTTCAGCAGCCACATCAAAAATATTATTCTTTAATTCTTTTTTATAATGAATCAAAGCATCAGCAGAAATAAACTCAGTATAACAAATACCAGCTCCTAATTCTTTACATAATATTCTAAAAGCAACATCAGTAACTCCTTGCATAGGAGCTAGAATCAACTTTCCTTTAATCTTCGGAAACATTTTCTTTCTCTTTTCTGAATAAAACAGTAGCTCTATACAAATCTCTCGAAGTCAATCTGTCAGAAGTGCACATTTTTTTTGTAACTAATAATTTCCATCCTTTGAAATGTTTTCTTAATTGATCACCAATACTTCTCGCAAATTTCTGTGAACTTAGATAAATATCAATCCCCGTCTTTAATTCTTCAATTCTAGAAATAAAAACCCCATGAGCTCTCTTAGTTCCTAATTCCTTCTCAATAAAATCATAAATCTTGTCATCATAAGGCCTTAACTGAATAATAGCCTCAAAATAATTAGGATTATTAGAAATTGTAGATCTGGCCATGAGGAACACCTGCTATTGTTATTACTTCATCTTCATTTATTAAACCTTCTTTCAAAGCCAATGAAATTGTTTCTTTTCCAACTAAATTCATATTCTCAGCATTTCTCATTATATCTAAAACTTCATTCTTATTTTTTAATTCCCCTAAATAAAATCTTTCAGAAATATTTAAACATCTTTTCTCATCTTCAAACACTTTGCCAACTAACTCTTTATCGCATATTGCTACAACATTTTCATGAAATTTTACATACATCATATTTTCGAAGTCACCACAGATTTGTTACCGCAAGCCATACATTTTTTTATTATTTTACCTTCTTCGTCTAATATTTTTGTATCAGGTTTTCCACACTGATCACACAATACAAAAGTTTCGATATACATCTGTAATTTTTCATTAATCATCTGTGAAGTTAACTTTCTTCCAAAAACTAACCTTTTATCTTGATAATATCCAGGCGTAGCTAATTCTCTTTGTAAAAATTTAAGTATATGCTCAGGAGATCTTGCAATTAAATCTGCAATAGAAAAAATATTAATTAAAACAGTTCTGTTACCTTCAACATGCCCTTGAATCTTAGGCATCTGAAATCTCTCAGACTTGTTTTGTACCTTAGGTAACTTTTCCTTTGCCCTTTTCAGCATTTCTTCATAATTCATAGACTTAAATAAAAAAGAGTAATATATAAATGTTTTTAACTCTAAACTAAACTGTAATATCCCTTCTTTGGCGAGAATATCTCTCCTTCTTTCAACAATTCATACAACGCAACTAAAACTTTAT
>CAYHOR010000169.1:0-1616 GCA_964358235.1 Candidatus Woesearchaeota archaeon | reverse complement strand
TGGAAGAATATTAGCTATGGAACGTGCTCCAGTTAATCTATTAGATTCCGGAAAGTTATGGGGAAAGTTAATCAATGATAAAACAATTAGTTATGAAGAATTATTGGGCAAATTAGAAGAAATTGAAGGATTGGTTCCTTATCCTGCTGGTCTAAGATATTTAAATCAATCTAAAATTTCTTTAGAAGTTTTTATGCCAAAGAAAAGAGAAAAAATTGAAAGTGCATCACCAAATGCAAGAAAAAGAAGAGGATATTTTTTACTATCAGAATTAAATTCAATTTACAAAAGTTAGACAAGTTTTTTAAACTCTTTATTGTTATTTTTTCTATAAAGGCCCTTTTAGTATAGCTTGGATATTACATGGCCCCGCGAAGGCTGAAACCAGGGTTCAAATCCCTGAGAGGGCATAAACCCATTTTGTCCCCCACTTGGGCTTTTGTGGGGTTTTAATTCTTTTATAATTTAATACAAACAAAAAATATACTTTGTCAGTTGCTTAGCGGTTTTAACACTACAAACACTACTTTTTCATTTTTTATCGTCTATAAAATTTTAGTAGTGTTGAAAAAAGTTAAAAAACTCAACACTACTAACACTACTAACCAAATATGTAATTCAAATTTCCATTAAATAGGCTTTATCGTCAATAAAATAGTCCTTTGACATTCCACACAAATAAATAAATAAACAAATAAACAAATTATATATTGTACATATTTTTCAAAAGTTTAAAGTAAAAAAGTAAGCTCCAACGTTTATTCCAAGAATTAAAATCAATTCAGAATAATATATCCGGATAAAATGCAATACATTGGTAGGTTTGGGTTTCTGGTCTAGAATTAAACTCATCAGCCCTAATACTAATAGATTCCAAAACAGGTAAGTAAAAGCTATTTTAAACACCAATATAACATTTGATTCAATCCTTCCAGAGGGCATAACTTCTTTTTTTTTAATTTAGATTAAGAAATATTGCTTGAGTAAAAAAGATAGTAACTTTCATTTATAAATAGTCTAAGATAATTACATGTAAGCAAAGTATATAAAGGCTAATAGATAATTACAAGGTATGCGTGGAGATAAAAAAGAGCGAATCCTTAGAGTTTTGCTTTCAAACAAAGAAAAAATAAGTAAAAATGAATTAGCTAAGAGAGCAGAATGTACCAGACCTTGGGTAATCAAATATTTAAGACAACTTGAAGAAAAAGGTTTTGTAAAAAATATAGAAGTTATAGACAAAAAAAGTTTGATAGAATATTGGATATCTATACATAAGAAGCCAAAAAAAATAATTAAATTCATGGTAAAGAATCCTCTTAAGTTATTAGAAAAAACAAAATTAGACTATGCATTAACAACATATCATGCTGAAAATATTATTAATCATTATCTTTTCCCTTCTAGAGTAGATATTTATATTAAAGAAGAAGATCTCGAAAAGTGGCATAATCTCTTAACTGAAAATGGTTTTGTTGGAGGTGGAAATATGACTTTACGTATTACAGATTCACATGTATTATATGGTAAACAAAAGCTAAAAAAACTATGGCTTGTAAGTAATGCACAACTTATTATTGACCTTTGGTTAGAAAATGGTTCCTGCCGAGAAGCAG
>CAYHOR010000168.1:0-1655 GCA_964358235.1 Candidatus Woesearchaeota archaeon | reverse complement strand
ATGCTTTTTTGGAATTATAACTGAATGGCCTTCTGAAATTGGTTGGTGGCTTAGGATAACATAAAAATATTCATTTTCAAAGAAACAATCTTCTTCTACATTTTTTTTATCGCAAAACAGACAATTATTTTCCATCAATTTCCACCCATTGATATTTAGTTAATAAAACGGATTCATAAACTTTATTATTTGAGGTTATAATTTTTGCGATTTCTGCATCAGGAATAAATAGTCTAAAACCCTTTCTAAATAAGCCCGTATGACCTGGTCTAAAAGTTAGCAATTTTCTACCTGATTCTAAATCTATAAAACCAGGAAAAAAAAGATTACTCGTATCTTCTAAAACTATATCCCTAATTGGCTCTTCAGTTTGTAATTTAATATCCATTCCAATCAATTCATTTTCATCTTCAAGTGGAACAAAATGAACACAGTACCAATAATCTTCATACCTAAATCTAGTTCTATAATATTTTCCATCAATATATAAAGGATTTGCTTGTGACAATTTTTCAACTTGTTTCCAAATTCTATCTGCAATATCTCTACCATAAAAAAAAATATCTATATCATGAACTTGTGAAGGAACAAAATCAATGCCACAGGAACCACTTACACCAAAATGATAGGGTTCAATTTCAAAAATATTTAATAAATCATCTAAAGGTAAGGTTTCTCTTAAATTATCTCGAATTTCAAATGGTGTGCGAATTTTTGCGATTTCTGCATCAGGAATACCAACTAAGGAATTCCAACCATTATCAATTTTAATTCCAGAAAATCTTCGCAAAATTTTTTGTTGGTGTTCATAACTAGCATTAAAGATCTTTCTGTAGGATCTTCCATTAAATTGCTTTAGTTTATGTCCTTCAAGATCACATGTTTCTGGAACATACCCAATCATACCTCTAAGAATTCCTCCGCCTTCATAAACAGTATAAAAAATTAAATCTTCTCTAGTAAATACAATGCTTCCACTGGGTATCATATCTTTCGTTTTTTTACTTATAAATATAAGCCTTTCGACGATAAAACCTAAATATTTCCAGTATTGATTAGGATAATATTTTAAACTGCTTAGTAGAAGTATCGAAGACTCTTTCTGTTACGCAGAAAAAGTAATATCAGCCCAAAGCACTGATAGTTTGTAAATTTCCTTGGATCAGTAAGATTCAAATCTAAAGGGAGGTCAAAAGAATGAAAAAGTTTAATTATTTGTTTATGTAATATGTGTCTAAATGTCTCGTCTAGAATTTTTTTTGTGTCATAACCTAAAACAAAGAAAATGAAGCTTTTAATGATTACTTTATAATTCCGGAACCAGTCCCCATGTCCAGCACTTTTCCTTTGGCATATTTTTTTACATATTTGTTTAGTAAATATGAATCTTCTTCAGGCTCGTATATCATTTCAATGCTTTCAAATACTCCTTTATTCGTTCAACAATGGCAGGTAGATAAAACTTTTCTATTTTTTCAGTAAATATTACAGAAATATCTTCTTCGTTTTCATTAATCCTGTAATTATTCCTAACTTTCTCAACAAAATACATTTCTCTTAATCTTCTTAATTGCCTTCTAAGGTTGGACGAAGCTACTCCGTTTAATGGTAATTTATCTAACTTTCTTCTTCTAATAATTTCTTCTTGTATTTCT
>CAYHOR010000167.1:0-1803 GCA_964358235.1 Candidatus Woesearchaeota archaeon | reverse complement strand
ACATTTTTATTTTTTTTACATCCTCTATTTTATATCTTTCAACTATGTCCTTAAAGATCATAGATTCATAATAACTTTGTAGAACTTCTTCTCTATTCACTTTTTGATAAGTTACTGCAGGATAACCACCATCTTGAATAAAACTATTGAATAACTTCTTTATTTCAATTTTATTTTCACTATAAGCAATAGTTTTAATATTATATTTCAATCCTTTCCATAAAACAATTTCCTTAAAACTCAAAGGAAATATTTCTTTATTCAATACTCTTCCTCTTAATACCGTTGATATTTCTTTACTTAGTAATTTAGAACTTGAACCAGTTAAAATAAATTTTAATTTTTTATTTATATCATACATTTTTCTGACCCAAGAATCCCAATTTTTTACTACTTGTATTTCATCCAAAAAAAGATATATATTCTTATCTTTGTTTAAATTATAAAGTTCAAAATAAGTTTCTAAAAGTTTTTCTAGATCATTAGAGTCTGCTCCTATTAATTTATTATCCTCAAAATTTATATAAAGAATATTTTCTATAGGTATTCCTTTTTTTATAAGTTCTTCAATTATTTGAAAACAAACAAAGGTCTTTCCTGCTCTTCTAGGACCAGATATTGTAATTATAAAATCTGATTCCAAGTTTATATTATGATTTCTACTAAAAAGATTAGGAATTTTAAATTCCTTCCAATTGGCTATAATTTCTTTGTGATTCATTTTTTGTAAGGAACAAATAGCCTTTATTTTGTATTTTCTACAATACGTTTTAGTTTATAAAGGTTTGCATTACTAATGAATACTAAGAGTTTCTGTAAACATGAATTTAGCTATAAGCTATCCCCACCCCAAGGGGTCTCGCTTCGCTCGCCTGCTCCGCTTCGCTTCGCAGAGGGTATTGACGATTAATAAACAATGCGCAACTGCCCAAGGTTATTTATTACAAGCAGGACAAAAATTAAAAGAAGCATTAGAATTATTATAATTTTTTTATTATAAATTAATAAGCCTCCAGAGTGTTTGACATCAAATATTAAAACAAGAACATACTCATTACTAATGAGAAGATTTATATACTTATACTAATTACTAATGAGTATGTTTGACAAAGAAATTTTAAAAAAAATAGTGATTAGACAAAAATTAGAATTCTTAACTAAGCAAAATTTTGTTCAAAGAGATTCATTAAATGAAATTTTAAAATGGCTTAAGGATAATAGAATAATTATTCTTACAGGTATTAGAAGATGTGGTAAATCAACATTGCTTAAAGAGCTTATGCAGAATATATCTAATTGGTGTTATGTTAATTTTGAAGATGAAAGATTTCTAGATTTTAAAGCACAAGATTTTGAATTGCTTAATGAAGTTCTCATTGAAGAATATGGTAATGTAATAATTTATTTTTTTGATGAAATCCAAAATATAGAAAAGTTTGAGACATTCGTAAGAAGATTGCAAGATGAGGGAAAAAAAGTTATAATAACAGGCTCTAATGCTTCTTTGCTTAGTAAAGAATTTGGTACTAGGTTGACAGGTAGATACAAAACTTTTGAAATATATCCATTTTCTTTTAAAGAATTTCTTAAATTTAAAAATATAATTCTTGATAAAAATGATTTTTACATAGTTGAAAAAAAAGTTAATCTTGTTAAAATATTTGAGGAATATTTATCATTAGGAGGTATGCCGGAATATCTAAAAAATAATGATCCTGAATATGTTAAAACAGTGTATGAGAATATTTTATATAAAGATATTATAGCAAGGTATTCTATAAGAAAACAAAAAGTAATAATTAT
>CAYHOR010000166.1:0-1810 GCA_964358235.1 Candidatus Woesearchaeota archaeon | reverse complement strand
GTCTGCTAGTGCACAAGCTATTACATTAAGTGCAACTTTAGTATCTTCAAGATTAGTTCCTGTTACTTCAATGAAAATATTTTTTGTAGATTCTGTAATTCTTCCAGTTATTTCAGAATTAATAATTGGCGGCATAGATAATATAATATTATTTTTATCAATTAAAATAGGATATTTGTCATAATCAGCTAATAAATGAGCATATTCAATTCCTTTTGGATGCTTTTGTAATATTTCTTTTAAGGTCATTTCTTTATTAATACCTAGAGGGATAAATTTTAATTCTGTAGGTTTGAAAGCTTTGTAAGTAATTGGAGAGGTAATCTTATCAAAATCATAAATACCCATAGCCACGGTTTTTCTTTTTCTACCAAATGTTAAAGTGACTTTTTCTTGAAGTTGAATTAATTGTTTTAGAATTTCTTCAGTAATTTTTACATCTTCGATTATAGCTGCTGAGATATAAGGCCTAACTTCATCTACAGAACGGTCAACATGGATTGAGACTTTTGAAGGTTCAACTTTATATTCTCTTAATCCTCTTTCTTTTGTATAATATGGAGAGATTGTTCTTGCTATGCCTTCTGCTGACCAAAAATCTGGACGGTTAGTTTCTTTACAGTCAATTTTTAAAATATCTCCTTCTTGTCCGTCAATTTCACCTTTGATTAATAATAGGGCTTCAGGTTCAAAATTTTCTCGAGTAATTTCTTTACCAACTAGTTTACTCAAATCTTTTAACGAAATATCTAAAGTTGGCATTTTATATAATCCTCGCTTCTCTCAGCCACTTTAAATCTTGACTGAATAAGTATCTGATGTCTTTGATTCCAAGTTTAAACATTGCTAATCTATCAATACCCAAACCCCAAGCCATTACTGGAGTGTCAATTCCAAGAGTTTCAGTAATTTCTGGTCTGAATATTCCAGCTCCACCTAGTTCTACCCAACCTAATTGAGGATGTTTTGCTGAAATTTGAACTGAAGGTTCTGTAAATGGATAATAATCTGGGAAGAATTTAACTTCTTCTGCACCTGCTACTTCTTCTGCGAATAATTTTAACATTCCTAATAAAGTTCTGAAATTAATTGATTTATCTGTTACAAAACCGTCTAATTGATTAAATTCAATTAAATGAGTAGCATCTAATACATCGGGTCTATATACTCTAGAAATTGTAAAATATTTACTAGGGATTTCTATCCCTTTTACCATTTGTCTCGCAGAAACTGCTGTTCCGTGAGCTCTAGGCATAAGTTGTCTAGCAATATCTGGATTCCATTTGTATCCCCAACCTGTTGATCCAGTTCTGCCTCCATCTTCATGAGCCATTTTAATTCTGTTGACTACTAGATCATTTGGAAGTTTACCGTGAGTTGGATTTTTTAGATGATAAGTATCAGTCCAAGTTCTAGCTGGATGATCTTGGGGTTGGAAAAGCACATCAAAATTATAAAATTCTGTTTCTATTAATGGACCAGACATTTCTTTGAATCCTAATTGAACTAATTTAAATTTGATTTTATTTAAAAATTCCATATAAGGTTGTCTTTTTCCACCATAAATTTTTGGAACATTTATTTGAACGTCATATTTTCTAAAAGTTTTATTTTTCCAAAGGTCTTCTTTGATTATTTTTGGAGTCAATGATTCTATCAAATCTGGGTCTAATTTTTCTTTAGAAAGTGTTTTCCCTAATTCTGTCAAAGAAATAGTTCTTGATTTTTTTATTTCAGTTTGGATTATATTTTTACGTGTTTTTAGATTTTGATAAGCTAGTTTTTCTTCGTCTTTTAAATCTTTAGATTC
>CAYHOR010000165.1:0-1840 GCA_964358235.1 Candidatus Woesearchaeota archaeon | reverse complement strand
GAACAGGAAAACAAAGAGGACAAAATGCTTCTTCAATGAAACTTCCTCAAGATTTTAAAGATTTTTTTTACCTTGCAGGGCTATTTGTTGGTGATGGAAGTGGAAAAAAGTTTATTGTAGGAAAAGAAAGTTTAGCAAAAATTGTTGAAAAAATTTGTCAAAAGTTAGGGTTTGAAACAAAAATACGAACATATTCTGGAAAGACACCTGAACAACATACAAATTTTACTTTAGAAATGATGCTAAATGTACTTTTTGATTATCCTTTAAAAAAGAAATCCCATAATGTCAAAATTTCTGAATTTGTTTGGCAAAGTAATAATGAATATATTGCAAAGTTTCTAAAAGGATATTTTGATACTGATGGTTGTGTAGAAAAATCTCGATGTGGAGTAACAATTAGTTCTGTAAGTACACAGATGATCAATGATCTTCATCTTTTACTTTTACGTTTTAGTTGTATTGCAATAAAAGAAAAAGATAATACTTTGACTTTGTCTGGTAATTCTGCTATTAACTTTCAAAAAAAGATTGGTTTTGAACATAAAGAAAAACTTTTGAAACTTAATTCTTTAGCTATGAAAGTAGAAGGAAATACAGTTTGTGATAAAGTTCAAGTTGGAAATCAAATAATGCTTTTGAAAAATGCAACTATAAAATATCTTGCTGAAGAATTGGCATTTATTGAAATAACTAAGTTGGAAACAGGATATGAAGAAGTTGTTTATGACTTTACTATCCCAGAAAATCATAATTTTATTGCAGAAGGAATGGTTATTCATAATACGGCGTTCACAGACAACTTATTAGCAGCTTCTGGACATATGGCTGCAAAGAGTGCTGGAGATTTAGACGCTGGTATGACTACATGGCAACATCTTGATGAACAAGAAAGATTGATGACAGTAGATGCTGCGAATGTATCGATGGTTCACGAATTTCAAGATAATGAATTCTTAATCAACTTAATTGATACTCCTGGTCACGTAGATTTTGGTGGTAACGTTACAAGAGCTATGAGAGCTATTGATGGTACAGTAGTTTTAATTTGTGCTGTTGAAGGGATTATGCCTCAGACAGAAAACGTAGTTAAACAAGCTCTTAGAGAAAGAGTAAAACCAGTTTTATTCATTAACAAAGTTGACAGGCTTGTAAAAGAACTAAAACTTTCACCTGAGAAAATTCAAGAAAGATTCATTAAATTGATCAACGAGTTTAACGATTTGATTGAACAAATTGCTGAGCCTGAATATAAAGAATTATGGAAAGTTAGTATCAAAGAAGGTAGCGTAGCTTTCGGATCTGCAAGAGAAAATTGGGCTTTATCACTCCCTTTTATGCAGAAAAAAGGTGTTACTTTTAAAAATATTTTAGATATTTATGATATGGATGAAGAAAAAAGAAAAGACTGGGTTTGGAAAAATGCAGCATTGAATGAAGTTATTTTAGATATGGTAATTAAACACCTTCCTGATCCAATTTTTGCTCAGAAATATAGAATCCCAAGAATTTGGAAAGGAGAATTAGATTCAGAATTTGGTAAAGATTTGATTACATGTAATCCTGAAGGTAAATTAGCTTTTGTTATTACTAGAATTGTTGTTGATCCTAAATCTGGCAAGGATATTTCAGCAGGAAGATTATTCTCTGGAACATTAAGACCTGGTATGGAAGTTTACTTGAACAACGCTAAAGAAAGACAAAGAGTTCAAAATTTGTATATATATAATGGCATCAAACCAGAATTATTAGAATCAATTCCAGCTGGTAATGTTTGTGCAATCTCAGGTATTATTGGTTACGCTGGAGAAACAATTACATTAGAAGCTGAACAGCCTTT
>CAYHOR010000164.1:0-1840 GCA_964358235.1 Candidatus Woesearchaeota archaeon | reverse complement strand
GTAAGTTTCTAAATCTTTTGGATGAAACCAAATTTTTTCACACTTTGGACAACTCCAAGCTCTCATCTGGAATCCATCTTTATTTACTATTGATTTATGAGTCTTTGCATTGCAATCATCACACATCAACGTCGCATCATAGATATCTTTCATTGTATACACGTGCCGTATATACGGAAGAGTATATAAAATTTGCGGATAGGTCGGCTTTGCACAAAAATCCCATTTTGCACATTTATTATTGGATTTTGCACAAAAACTATACAAATGTTTAAATAAATTAATCCAATAGTATTTAATATGGCAGAATTCGGAGGATTACCACCAGCAATACTTATTGCAGGAGGAGTATACTTATTGACATTAAAAGGTTCAATAACATTACAAATTATTGGTGGAATATTAATTTTAGGAGGTTCTGCACTTCATATAGTATATTTATGTTTAACACAAAAAAATCAAGAAGCTTATCTAAAAACAAAAACTAATAATACCCAAAATTAATAAAATGAATAAAGTTTTAGGAAATCAAATTTATCTTAATAGTAACAATATTATTACCTTCTTGAAAAATAGAAACATTTAATTGTTTATCAACACTTAATGAGTCTATAATTTTTCTAATTTTTTTAACATTATTTGCACCAATTCCATGAACTGCTAAAAATTTTATCCCATATTTTTTATGAGTATCCAATTTGTGGTTAATTAAACCAGATAATTCTATTTCGGTCATTTCTCTAGATACAAATATTGCAAAAGGACTAGTTTTTAAAATTATATCAAAATAATCCATAAATTTCTTTGGAACAAAATCATTAGAAAACGCAAAATCATTGTAAACTTCTTTAATATAACCCTCAAAATATCCTGCTGAACAAAGATTACAAATATTTCTCCCATCATCACCAAATTTTGAAATTATTTGCTTTTTTAATTTTGAAATATCAGAACCAGATTCAAATACCTCTTTCAAATACAAAGAGGCTTCTAAAGCTCTTAAATGTTTATCTAAAATTTTATCTTTATAAAATTCTAAAATGGTTTTATTACTTCTTTTTGAAGCCTTACTTTCAAAATCATTAATGGTATCATTTGAATTGTCTTCTAAAAGATCAATTTCAGAATTATTAAATGATTCTTTTAATCCTTCTTTTAAAATATTTTTTTCAGAATCATCAAATTGGGGATAATTAAACATTAATTTATTATCTTGTTGAATAATTTTTTTTGAATTACCAGTTTGGTTTACAATACTAAAATTACTATTTTCAAAATTCAAAATTTTGATGTTAATATTGGCATTTTCAAATAAAGATTTTATTTTATCAATAAAAGAAAGCATATCACAACTTCCTTCTATCCTTAGAGAAATCAATCAATGAAACTATATCTGATTTAATAAATACTAAAGAACCTTTAGATAGACCCCCAAATTCATCTAATGAAACCTCATCCCCTTCTTTTGTAAGAACTTTTTGAACCGGATCTAATTTTTCAACAATTATTCCTTCTTCATTAACAGCTTTATCAAAAATATCCAAAATATCTCTAGATAAATTTTTATCAAAGGTTATTACTTTTCTCATAACTGAATTAAATGAGCTTTAGTTTAAAAATATTTCTGAAAAAAAGATGTAATATTTTCAACTGCACAAAAATCAGCTTTAAATAGTAAAACAAGTTTCTAAAAGCTATGAATATCAAAGTTTTGGGCGGAGAAAAGGAAATTGGTGGCAATAAAATACTTATTGAACACAAAGATACTAAAATTCTATTAGATTTTGGTATGAGCTACAAACAAGCTGGTAAACATTTCTAATACGCTAAGTCATTATTT
>CAYHOR010000163.1:0-1859 GCA_964358235.1 Candidatus Woesearchaeota archaeon | reverse complement strand
CTTTCTTTAGGAATTGATCCAAGAATGCAGAAGAGAAAAGGATTATTACGAATTTATGGGAGGAAACATGCTGAAAAACTTTCATCTCTATTTTCTGATGTTAAAGGTAAAAAATTGATTGAATATTTAAATAAACAGAAAAAGGAAGTAATTAATTCAGATATTAAGAAGGAAGATGGTTTTTTTAGTGTTGAAATTGAAGATGTTTATGAGAAAGAATATCATGATTTTGTGTATTCTTTAGAAATTGATAAGACTCATACTCTTGTTGTAGATAATGGTCTTGTTGCTCATAACTGTATTCCAGTCGATCCGTTTTATTTAATTGATGAATCTTTAAAACATGGCTTTGATCCTAGTTTTTTAAGGACTGCAATGAAAGTAAATAGTTATATGCCTGGATATACTGTTTCATTATTAATGCATGCTTTGAATGAAAAAGAAAAAAGTATGAAAGGTTCTACAATTGGTATTTTAGGTGTTGCTTACAAAAAAAATGTTGGAGATTTAAGAGAAAGTCCAGTTTTAGATATTTTGAAAAGAATTAAAGGTTTAGGTGGAGTGTTGAAAGTTTATGATCCTTTTGTTTCAGAATACACAAATTCTACAATTGATGAAGTTTTAAATTGTGATGCTGTGATGTTATTAACAGATCATGATGAGTTTATGTCTTTAGATTATTCAAATGTTGATATTTTAATCGACGGTAAAAATGCATTAGAACCTGAAAGAGTTAATGGTGTATACAAAGGAATTGGAAGATATCATAAAAGATAAATTTTTAGGCATAGTCTGAAATGTGAGTGATTTACATTTTTTGATAACTTTCTTTAGAAATATTTGAAATTAAAATATGTTTTTGTCGTCTATTAAATTAAATTATAAATATATTTAAAATAAATCCCAAAATTGAGTAATTTAATAGTTTACTAAGAAAGTAGATTTTGCAAATTTTCAGAAAAATATTTAAACATAGACTTCTAATAAAGATTTCAGATTCGTATTTAGGGGGAGAGGGATGAAATCAAAAATATCTATTTTATTGTTAGGAATATTATTTTCAATATTTTTATTAAGTTTTGCTGTAGGAAATTATGGAGATTCAACTTTAAATTATCCTGCCAACACTACTTTAGTTGGAAATAATTATCCGTTTATTACTGCAAATGGACCAAATTTTAGTTCAACATCACCAGCAAGCACTTCTTCTGCTGGCAATCTTTCTTATGATCATGAGTTGGTTGTCAATGGCACCAGATATGGTATA
The DNA here is from genome assembly GCA_964358235.1 of Candidatus Woesearchaeota archaeon. GTDB lineage: Archaea > Nanobdellota > Nanobdellia > SCGC-AAA011-G17 > GW2011-AR17 > JAGVZZ01. Next base: position 592 of record CAYHOR010000163.1, on the reverse strand, counting down.
AAAAATTGTTTAAACAATACTGTTTGCATTCAATCTCCCAATTTAACAATTCCTAATGGTGTAAATTTAACTGCTTATGTAAATATTACTAATGGATCATCATTTGTTAATCAAACATTAATGATTTATTTTAGCTATGATTCTGTAAACCCTTATCATAATATTTCTGGGAATTATAGAACAAATGCTTCTTATTTTAATGCTGGAAGTATTTTATCTCAATATTATGTTAATGATACAATGATAGCAAATTATACTTTGTATTTATATAATGCTTCTAGTGGTGCATTGTTACATAGTTACAATAGAACTTTAACAACTGATACCAACTTAACTTATAATTATAGTGTTCTAAGTTGGATAGATAGTATAAACTTCTCTACAAATTTTTATAGTGGTGCAAGTATGGATCAGGAGAATTATGTTTATTCTTTAAGTTCTGTTGATTGGTTTAACAATAAAAATGTCACCAACGTTACAATTGTTTTAGATAGAACTTTACCAACAATTACATATTTTGGTTGGGCTGAAACTAACAATACTGTTCTTGGTACTGGTGGCAATGAAACTGCTGATATTGTAGTAAATGTTA
>CAYHOR010000162.1:0-1869 GCA_964358235.1 Candidatus Woesearchaeota archaeon | reverse complement strand
TTTTAAAAAATTATATATTTCTTTTTGATCATAAACTAATGTACTCGTTATTGTTTTGGCTGGTCCAAAGAAATCTTTCATCCCCATATTACAATCTATAGATAGAAGTGAATATAAATCTTTCTGTTACTTCATCTTTGAACGCATAAGATTGATCAGATCAGAAGTTTCAAAATAAAGTTTTCTCATATAGGATTGAACTTCATCACTTGCTATATATCTTTCATAAATTAGACGATACATTTCTTCAAACCATTTGTTCTTGTTAAAACGTTTTTTGTAATCTTTATGCATTACGGCATCTATTTTAATAAAAATTCTTCCCCAATGAGTTTCTTCTCCACTTTCTAAAGTTACTTTTCTAATATCTCTAATCCATATTTTTATTATAATTTCAAAATTTACATAATCAGTAACTTCTTTGCTTGCTCTCCAATCTGATTCAACGCAACCACCAGTCCCTATATCTTTTTCACCAATTCCATTTTCCCAAAAATCATAACCTTGAGTTGAAAACCATTGAGAAATAGATTTGAAAAAAGAAGCAATATCAATATAAGAAGTATATGTAAGAGTATATTTGTTAAATATTGGAATGTCTCTTAATTTTTCTATGCCCATATATAAATTTAAGAGAAATTAATTAATAATGCTTTCGGTTAATCACCAATGCATTCTGAACATAAATGCCTACCGCCAATTTCCTTTAATTCAGAAAAATTGTCGCAATTTTCACATCTTCCTTCAAATTTATGAGAAGCATTCTTCTTCAGAACATCCATTTCTGAAAGTATGTCAAACAGAGCTGGTTGAAGTTTTAAAATATCATTCTGAGTTAACATGCCAACAAGTCTATTTTTATGTATTACTGGCAGTCTACGGACTTTGCTATTTCTCATTTTTACTAATGCATCATAGATATCTACATCTGATTCTATGCTTACAATTTTTTTAGTCATTACTTCTTTTACAGAAGTAGAATTTGGGTTCAAACCTTGAGAAATAAATTTAACCAAATCTTTTTCAGTTAATATTCCTAAAAGTTTATCATTACTTACAATCAAAATACTTCCAACATTTTTTTTGAACATTAATTTTGAACATTCAAATATAGTTTTTGTTGGTTGAATTATGACTGGTGCTTGGGACATTGCATCTGCTACTTTTAGACCGGTTTTCATGTTATTATAGATGTATATAAAAGATATAAAGATTATTGTGTCACGGTCTAATAGTTTTGTTTATATATATTATTGTTAAAAGAAAAGTATTTTAACGAATAAACAAGTTAATTGAATAATGAGAGGTGCTTTAATTAAATGGATTATTATCCTAGTTATGTTATTTATATTAATTGTAGGAAGCTATTTAGGATTTAGTTCTTTAGGTTTTATAATTCTTGAAAATAATGTTATTAGATTTGAAATAAATGAATCCTGGAATTTGAATGAAACTTTAGTTAGAATTAGTCAAAATGAAACTATTTATGAGATTACAGATATTAGTTCTTTAATACAAAACAATTTAATAATTGTTAATTTAGAAAATTATGAACTTTCTGAAGGAAATGTTTATGTTGATTTAATTGATAATGGAACAATTGTTGATAGTGCTTATATTTATTATACCAAAAAATCAGCTTTTACTAAATCTGAAGTAGAAGTTTTAGGTGGAGCAAATTCAAGATGGATGGGAAATGGATCTACTGGATTGTATATTGATTATGTTAATATCTATCAAGATAAAATTTATTTAAACAGCACTATTAATTGTACTACAGGAGATTCTAATGGAGTTACTTCAAATTATTATCTCTGGTTTAATAATGGGAATATAAATAATTCATTTAATAAAAGTTTAAATAACATT
>CAYHOR010000161.1:0-1883 GCA_964358235.1 Candidatus Woesearchaeota archaeon | reverse complement strand
AGTTTTTCCAGGTGATGGATTACTGTTGCTCTGCTAAGATTTAATTGAAATGCTAGTTCATCAGAAGTCAAAGATTTTTTAGCTTGTAATATATTTAAGAACATTCTAAAGCAAGAACGATCTTTATCTCTATCAGAAAATAAACCTAAAGATTCTGATAACCATTGAATTTCAGGATTGAGAGTTTTCTCTGGAGTTCTTAATTTTACTATTGTAATTCGTTTAAATCTTGTAATCATATATAAAATTAATAGAATGGAATATAAAAAGTTTACCTAATTACTCTTCCAACTTCAACAAGTCTATCAATGCTAAAATTAATATGAAATAATTTTGAATTTTTTCCATAACTTGAGCATTTGCAATTTTTAATAACTTAGAATCATCTACTAAACCAGATTCAAATTCAACAAAACCTCCAACATTGTAAATACGACTAAAAAGTGAATTACGTTCTCTAGCAGAACCTAAATAAACAGCTAAATATTGTTTCATAATTGTAAAAATTTAAATCTAGTTTAAAAACTTTACTTTGTAGTGATTATTACTTCTTTTTCATCCACGTAGATTACATCTTCAAATTGAGCGATTTTAGAATTAGGAAGTTCTAATAAAATAGGATATTCCACTAAATTATCCGAACGCTTCAAATTAAAAAAGTCTATCTTTGAATAACCTAGATGTTCAATGATATATCGTTCACTAAATGGAAAATGTCTTCTCTTTTCTTGGATTTGTTTGCACAAGTTTCTAATTTTTAAGTCTCTTACTGGAGATTGTTTTTTACTTAATGCGAAGATTATTGCGTTTGAAGAAGATTTGATGTGACCAACGCCATTAGTAACAAATATTTCAACTGCATAAGCTTCACCAGGTTCAAATATATTTTCTGAAGAAGTTTCATAAACCATAACAGATTTAGAAGAATGAAGTTCCCATTGGTTTAGTTGATGACCCATTAAATTTTTGATAATTTTATATTTTGATCCTTTCATAGATTCATCTAATCGTTTTCCAATTTCTGAAATTTTCATTCCTGGTTTTAGGTTTGAAAGTGCATTTTTCAAAGCTTTTTCTGTGAATTCTACCATTTCATCAAATTCCGGATTAAAAGAAATTGTAAATGCTGAATCTGAAATATATCCATTGACGTGGACTCCAAAGTCTATTTTGATTAAATCTCCTTGTTGAATAACTCTAGTATCATTTGGAATAGGAGTATAATGGACTTCATTATTAGGTTGGATATTTACTGGAAATGCTAATGAAGCACCGGAAGGGATCATAGATTCTATTTTTCTTGCTAAATCTAAGTATGAAGCACCGACTTTAATTAAAGGTTTAATTTTTTCAGATACTTCTTGATGTATTTTTCCTGCTTTAAGATATGATTCTTTTGCGTTCATTGTTAAAAAGAATAATTTTATAGATATAAAGGTTTCTAGAGGTTAATTCTAAACTCCAGACCATGGTCTTCAAATCCTAAACGTTTGTACCATTTGTGAACTTTATCTTTTTTATACCTACTAATGCAAATCAGCTTGTAACATCCAGATTCTCTTGCTTGTTCTATTACTGCTTGGATGATTTGTGTTCCATAACCTTGACCTTGATAATTTGGTTGAACAAAAACATTTTCTATAAAACCAAATGGTTCTTGATGTAAATCATTGGTCATTATATATAGTGTTGCTCTTGCTATTTCTATATCTTTTTCAGTTATTGAAAATCTTGTTCCATATGTTGGGATTTGTCTTGTTTCCATTTGAAATTGTAATGTAGATTATATTTATAAGGTTAAGAAAGTATAGTAAAGATTAATAATCTTGAATTAATTAATAGTGATATGAAATTAATATCTTGGAACGTTAACGGGTTTAGAG
>CAYHOR010000160.1:0-1895 GCA_964358235.1 Candidatus Woesearchaeota archaeon | reverse complement strand
AAAATTAATATACCCTGTTTTGCTTTCTTTAGCTAGAAGATAAGAGAATATGGATTTTCCACACCTTCTTATGCCCAAAACTGCTAAAATATTTGGGTGTTTTAGCATGCCCTTTGCTTCGTCAAGTTTTTCTCTAACTATTATATTTTCTTCTCTTTCAATCTTTTCCAATTCTTCTCTTTGCTCTTTGATTATGCTTTTGAAGTCTACCATGAAATATATGAAGTATAAATGATTAATAAAGCTTTCTATTAGACTATACAGCTTTAGTTAAAAGCTTTATATTAGAATATAGAGTTTTTTTGTCTATTGCTTTGAACAAATTCTATGTGATAAAATATCCAAATAATTTTAATTAAAAATATTTTGATAAATTTTCGGTTTCTGAAATGATGAAACTTGAGAATCCGTGGGATGATTATTTTGAGTATACTATTGAAGCATGAATTTGAGATGTTGTTACTTCATTCTGAAAATAAGGTTCTAAATGTTTTGAGATTCTTTTTCTAAATTTGTAAGTATTTGCTTGTTTAGCATAACCCTGCCAACCAGTGTAAAAATTGTATATTTGATCAAAGTCTAATAAGTTATTTTGAAATAATTCAATTTGATTGTTAAGTTTTATTTTAAATTTTTGCAAATTGGACTTTTTGAGTAGTTTATGGTATTTGAAAATTCTATAGCCTAGAAAGGTTATTCCTCTGTTTATATTAGTTATTTTAGATTTGTCGGGATGCAAGGTTAATTTTAGTTGTTTTTGCAAAAAATCATTTATTTTTTCTTTGAGGATTATTAATTCTTCTTTAGAACTGCTAAGAATTACAAAATCGTCTACGTAACGGATATAATATTTGACTTTAAGAGTATGTTTTATATATTGATCAAGTTCATTCAAATAAACATTTGCAAAGAATTGGCTAGTAAGATTTCCTAGTGGCATTCCTTTATCTGTGGAATAGTTATTCAATATAATCTTAATCAGCCATAGAATATTATGATCAATGATTTTGGTTTTTAATATTTTTATAAGAGTGTTATGATCCACATTTTCAAAATAATGTTTTATATCTGCTTTTAGAACATAACAAGTTTTAGTATTATTTTTAGAAACTTTTCTTTTGAAATAGTCTAATCTTTCTATTGCTTTAAGTGTACCTTTGCCAATTCTATTTGCATAAGAATCATAAATAAAAGTTTTCTCGAATAGAGATTCTATAATATTACATAATGCATGATGAATAACTCTATCCCTAAAATCAGATTTATGAATCAATCTTGTTTTTGGGTCTTTAATTACAAAACCTTTTAATGGCAAAAGCTTATAATAGTGAAATAATAATTCTGTTCTTAATTCTTGAAGGTTAATTTTTAAATTTTTTTCAAAATTAATTACTTCAGACCTTAGAGTTTTTCCTTTTCTAGCTTTTTTATATGCTAAAAATAAATTTTCATATGAGCATAGTTCATAATAATCTGCCATAGGAGTTATTAGGAGGAAACGCGCGTTGTTATTAAGATTGTTGTTACAATTAACATTCGAATTGTTATTTATATTGTTAAGCCAAACACCCCGCAATCCTCTGTAGCTCTTTTACTTTTTCATCACTGCAGTTTCATTTCTGTCACTGCTGAATTTTATGACCCTTAATGGCACTAGCAAAAGAGCATGTAACCCCCTTGTTTATTCTTTATTAGAATAAACTCTTATGTTAGAGATTTACAAGTATGTAAACTTTTCGCGGATGCGCCTACGGCGCGGACGAAGGGGGTTTGGATAGGAGGAAACGCGCGTAGCTATAAAGATTGACGTTACAATAAGCATTCGAATTGTCATTAATAATGTCAAGCCAAACACCCCGCAACTCATCATTCTTTGGAGTATTCAATAACCAAAT
>CAYHOR010000159.1:0-1897 GCA_964358235.1 Candidatus Woesearchaeota archaeon | reverse complement strand
GACAAGAACGACAAGCTATATATTTAGAATTTCAAATGGGCTCCTATGGGGGAAATAACATTTATTTGCATAGAAGGAGTCAAGGTATTGTTAAATTTAATGATGATGATCCAGAAGGAAAGACTGAAATAGATTTAATGGATTATCTGTTATCAAGAGTTTTTGAATTAGATAATATTTGTTCTCCATTACTAATTCAAGCAGTTGCAGCGCTTCCTAGAGAGATAGATTCCTATTTTAAAGAAAGAAACAGTCAATATTTAGATTATTTATCTAAATTGAATTTATAAACTAATTTCTGGGTTGAATATAGTTATTATTGGCAACCGAAAGGTTTATATATATCCTTTGTCACTCAAAAGTAACAAAAAAGTGAGGTAAACAAAAAATGACAAATACACCAACAAATTATGATAAATTTAAACCTGTTGAAGATGAATTAGGTTCAATAGAAAAAAGATCTGATGCTTTATCAGATTTAGTTCATGAAACTTTTGTAGACTATAAAAGAGCTGCAAATAATAACAATAATTATGGTCCGTTAGGTGAACAATTATATTCAAAACTTTCTGAATATGCAACTAAAGAAATTTTGGGTCTTGAGAATGGTATTCAAGAAGGTAATGAAAAATACAAAACAAGAGCTGCAAAATTAGTTGACCAAATCACTGGTGTTAGTAAAGATCAACTTGTAAAAACTTTAGAAGGTAAAACAGAGTTACATCATTCTGACTTAGAAGGAATTATTAGAGCAGTAAAACAAGGTATTGCTAAAGATGCACAAACTTCAGTAATGGAATCATTAAATGATGTTAGAGAATTAAAAGAACTTACTGGATACGCGGTTAGTTTAGCAGGTAGAGCTGGTGTTACAAGTTTAACAGCAGAGAAATTACTTACTAAAAATGCTGCAAGAAGTGCAATCTTAGAAATGTTAATGCTTTTGGAGCAAAAAAAACAATATGATAATGCTGCAAAAGATTACAAATTAAGAGATCAAGGAGAGGATTTGGCTGCTTAAGCCTCTTATTTTTTATTTTCTAATATATTTGTCCATTTCTTTAACAAACTTTTCAGCTTTTATTCTGTAAGCATCATATTCTTTTCCACTAAAACTTTTCTTTGTTCTTGTAGTAATTGCTTTGAACAACTTATACATTTCATCCATAGTTTTGACAGATTCTTTAGACACTTTTTTATCTTTGACTAATGTTTTTTGCATAATCTCTACAACATGCTCAGGACTAGGAGGAACTTCTCCATAATGCATCAAGGCTGCATGCGCAGAATTAATTACACTCCAGTACAAATCGATACCCGAAGATAATAAATGTCCTTCAGCTTTTTCTAAACTTGCTGGAGCCATTCCAAAATATGTTGATATTGATTCTGGAGTAGGCCTTATTCTTCCTTGGTCTAACAGCATTTGTAAAGGATCAAAAAATCCTGTATCTACTAATGCTATACCATATCTTAAAATATTAGTTGCAACAGGATCACCTGCTCTTACATACTCCCAAAAACTTGTAAATTTCATAGATTGTATATGTAATTTATCTTTATTTGTATCAGCTATTATTTTTTGTAAAATTACTCTATAAGTTTGAACAATATCTTCATTAAATTGAATTCTTACATCATCAAGAACAATTAAAATATCAATATCACTAGCATTTTCTTTTTTCTTGCTAACGCTTCCAAACAAAACTATTGCTTTGATAAAATCACCAAATTCTCCATACACTCTTTTTGCGAATGTTTTAGCGATTTCAAAATCTTGTATCGGATAATTTTTTTCAGTATCTCTTCTTTCTGTATAGTTTATTTGAAATTTCATTTTTCCCCCTTTTTATTCGATTGGTGCTTCTGAATAACTCCAAAGCTTCCAATCTTTTCC
>CAYHOR010000158.1:0-1916 GCA_964358235.1 Candidatus Woesearchaeota archaeon | reverse complement strand
ACTACTGAAGAACTATATGATTTTCCAGAATTGTGAGAAATAATTCCATTTGCAAGGAATGAATGATTCTTTGGAACAGATAAATCATATACCTGTTTTATTCCTTTTTTTTGAACTATTGATATTATTTTAGTAGCGTAAATATCTTTTGCTGGATAGTTACCAAATTTTCTTCTTTTAAAACTATGAAATTTGTGTTTATTTAATTTATAATTTTTTTCACTATCAATTATTCCAATCTTCTTCAAATTTTCTAAAGACTGATGATCTGTTATATTTAATATATAATTTAAATAAATTTTACCATTATTTTTTGCTAATTTTTTTCGGATTGTTGATTGGATTCCAAAATGCAATAAAAGAAGATTTAAGTCTTTAAGGAAATTAAGAGATTTTGAACAATATATAACATGATACCCCTTTTTATCTACATAGCCATCACAAGATATTAGAGCACTAATAAAATTTGCTTTGAAAATATTTGAACTTTCAAAAACTATTTTTGGGACTCTTATTTTATGAGATTTTTTTCCAATTGGCACTCCTAATTTGATTATTTTGTCTACCAGCTTACTATTTGAATTTTCTAAATTATATGCATTACAATCTTTTCTTTTGTAAATTCTAGCAGGAACATCAAATTCTGTTTCAATATCTCTTTTCGCTTGTTCTAAAACATTTTCAGAAGCATTTGTGATACGTAATCTTTTCTTGGTACCATTATATAAATATCCTTTTCCATCTTTGTAAATCCCTTTTTTTACAAATATTGTCCCATCTGCAAGAGTGAAACCTAAGATTCTTGCAATTCTAGAGCTTTCTGTTATTTTTTTAACTTCTGGTAATTGTGTTATATTGATCAAGAGATCGTTTTCTTTAAGGGTATATGCTTTTTTCCAGATTAGTTTATTATTTTCTAATGTTAATAGAGGATGTTCTTTTGTTAATATTAAATTTTGGCCTTCATAGGTGGAAATCTCTAATAATTGCTCCTTATCAATAGGATATTTTAATAATTTTGCTTTTTCCCAAATCCATTCATTTTTATCTTTATTATAGGAGTAAATTTTATCTTTTTGTTCATTATATTCTTTTATAGGTTTAAATCCTTTATCTGTAAAGATTATTGTTTCTTCTGAAAGGCAGCCCCTTTTACCCACTATAAATATTACGTGAGATTTGATTACATCCATATATACATAATTAGAAAGAGAGACTGTTCGGCCCATTTGAACATATGAACGACCTAGAAGAATTGTTCCCTGTTCACCAAACTTTTTTCTATCAGATTCGTTTCTTCCTATGATTATGTTAAAAGGCATACTAAAATCTAGATTTGATAATTATTAAGGTTTTTGATTTGAAAAAATTTATATAGCCTTAATTGTATAGATTTAAAGATATGTCTAAAAAATCTAATCGGAGTTTGTTATTAAAGGCGCCTAAACCTAATGTTTTAGTATTAGTTTCCCCCAAAGGCAAGCCTGAACATGAAAAATTGTTTCTTAAAGCACCTTTGCCTAAAAAGAATATTTCTCAAGCTAAGAAAGATTATGAAAAGTTAATCAATCAAATTCCTTTGCCTCCTAAAGAAATAAAGACTAAATCTGAAAAGTTTTCACATTTATTTAAAAAATTGTTAAATAAATTTTCTAAAGAGATCAAGCCTGAATTTGAAGAATTAAAAAAAGAAATTTCTCCAGTCAAGGTAGATCCAAAAGAATGGTTTAACAATGTTTCTTCGTCTACAAAAGAAATAAAATCTAAGAAGTTAGCTTCTTTACCTCCAATCAAGTTGAATAATGAAAAATTGTTCAACAAAGCCCCTTTACCTCCAAGAGAGATTTCTACAGTTTCTGATTTTGAAAGAATGGTTCGTTTGTTAGAAAGATGCAAAAAAAATTTGAAAAATAATG
>CAYHOR010000157.1:0-1922 GCA_964358235.1 Candidatus Woesearchaeota archaeon | reverse complement strand
AGCAAAAGAAATACACCCTTCAACATCACAAACAAACTCACTTGTTTTTGTATTCATCTCTAAAACATTCCACCCATAATTATTTTCTTTTAACATAAAATCATTTAATCCTAAAAAGGGTTTCACATTAGAACTCTGACAAAATCCTTTAAAACAAGTATTCTCAGAAACAAGTGCACAGTCAATATCTTCATTGCAACTAATTAATAATTCAGCATTGACAGGAACAACCAAAATTATCAAAATTAACAATACACACCCCAATTTCATACTAATTATATGGAAAAAGACTTTTATAAAATTATCTAATTCTCTCCGTTGTAATCTTTCAAATATTAATTCAACATTACTCACAATATCCCTTAAACAAATACTCTCCATTAAAGATATGTTCTTCATTATTATTCAAATCTAAATAATTCATAGACACAGAATATTCAAATTTATCACTATAAACACAATCAACAGGTACTAAATACACATAAGTTTCTTCAGGATCTAACAATACAGAAGTATAATCCATATAATCTGCAATCTTAAAACTAGATATTTGAATATAAACTTCTTTTTCATTCTTCAAACTAATTGCAATAGTATTAGTATTTGGATCAAAAACATAATTCGAAAGAGCTAAATCAGTATTTTCCCAATATCTCTTAGAATCTTGAATATCATCACCAATCAAACTCAAATTATATCCTTTATATACACCAAATAACATTAAAATAATAATTAAACAAATAAATCCAATAATAAAATAATTAAAAATTTTGTTATACAAATCCATAATAAAGTTAATAAAATGTAAGTTTAAAAATTTTCCTTATTTTCTTCAGATTCAGAATTTGTAACAACTTCTTCAGTAGGAGCTAGTTCTTCATTACTTTTATTTCTAAACACTAAAAATACAACCAACCCTAAAACTATTACACCTAAACCAATCAACAAATAATTTTTATTAAAACCATCCATATCTGGATTACTATCTACTAACCCAATATTTCCAGTTATTTCATCTAAAGATTCATCAGTCACATCTTGTAAAACTAGCATAATTCTACCATCTGCATCAATAGAATATAAAGCAACATTTAAATCCGTTATTCCATCTTTATCAAGATCAACTTTATTGATATAATCCATTCCAACTAAACCTGGAAACATTTTTGTACTATTACCAATAAAAGCACCAATATCTAATTTAACTGAACTCTTGCCAACATCTTCTACAATAATAACATGTTCATCACCTAATAAACTAAATCTAACTTCATCATGTTCATAAAGATAAACACCTTGAGATTTATAAGTATCAAAACTAACCTCAGTACTATTTCCAGCTGAAACAACCGCTAAACATAATAAAAGACTAAATAATCCAATTATTACAATCTTTTTCATAAACAAAAGAAATTAACAAGAATTTATAAACTTTATTGAATTAAAACAGTTTTTTCCTTTCAGCTTTATATTTAATCTAGACTAATTCTGTAAATACTCCAAAAATTAACAACCTTAAACTAACCATTGTAAAAAGTTAAATAACTTTCTATACAAATTAATTAGAAATAAAAAAAATTAATGTTTTTTATGAGAATTAGATTTTTTTCTAGATCTTCTTTTTATTGAAATAATCCCTGAAACTATTAAAATAACCCCGGCAAACAACAAAACTATGAAAATAGAAATCCAAATAATTCTATTATTTTTTTCAATTACAGGTTCTTCAAACAATCCATCTATTTTTTCAACATTGATTGTAGCTTTACCATCTGTAATTCCTACTAAAGTTACTCTTAAATCCATAGTTCCATCAGCATTTAAATCAACTTCAATACTTGGCGCATCTAAAGTCAAAGTTAAAGTTTGAGGTTCACTTTGTATAATCACAACTACAGTTCCAGTAGTTTCATCAACACTTT
>CAYHOR010000156.1:0-1929 GCA_964358235.1 Candidatus Woesearchaeota archaeon | reverse complement strand
AAAATCATTTCTGTTTGTTCTAAATAGTGAGATCCAATACAAATATTTGCTATAACTTCTTTTTCAGGTTGTGAATTGCTTAACGAAGATTCCCCTCTGATTGTGTCAATGATGAACATATTGTTTTCGTCGTAAGAAGAATAAATTATGTTATTTTTGTATGAGAAGTTAGCCTTTCCATTTATAGTAAACCTTGAACCTTCAATATTTATGTCACATAAAGGATTGTTTTTGCAGATGTAGATAGACTCTTTTTCTAGATTGAGTATCTTATAATCAAAATTATTATATTCATTGTCTGGCTGTAGCTGAATCTTTGTAAAACCATTTTCGTCGAATTCAATTCTAGATGAACTTCTGTCATTGGTTATTGATTCACCTTGCAGCTGTAAAATCCCATCTTTGAACTCAACCTCAGTCGTGTTGTAGTATATATATGTAGGATCATTTCCTTTTGGTGTAAATATTAAATCATCATCCTGTGTTAAGTTGCCATTGTTAATTTGTATTACAATTTTTCCCATTTCTCCAATTCCGTTTATTTGTGCAACTTCAACATTACCTTCTTTGTTTATGGTTGCTGTGAATGTGGATGAGTCAAATAGAGATCTGAAATAAATGTCATTGTTGTTGCTGAATGAAATGAATGAACCTTGTATTAGTGAACCTAATGAGAAGATTGCGTTCGTCATATCAAATCCAAAAATATCTCCGTCAATTGCCTTTATTTTAGTATCTTGTTCAATGTTGTTTATTTGATATTGTGATGTTGTATCAGGAATGTACGTTGGAGGAGTTGCAGGTTTGGTTTGTGTATCTTTGGTTCCTTCTTCGAACGTTCCTGCTGCTGATGTTGGATCTTCATATTTTGTAATATCTTTTTCTTCTGCAGTTGTTGTTTCTCCTTCTAAGCTTTGAGATTTATCGGTTGTTAATGCTAAAGAAAAAGTATTTAAAATTAAAATTAACAATAATAAATTTACTATAAGTTTTTTATTAAAAATGTTAATCACCATTTCTTTTTTCAATAAAAGCTAAGAAATTATTATATATAAAACTTTACTTATATAATTCTGAACGAGGATAAGATTCTAAATCTAAAGTTCCTCTATATAATGCAATAACATCTTTATCATTATCTTCTGGTTGTTTGATTCCTAAAAGAGTATATTCAATCCAAAGAGACATATTTGTATCAAATGCTTTAATACCTTTTTCACTAATAGGCCCACCTTTCATTGTATCAATTTTTCTTCCATCAAGATACATATGAGTTTCAGTGGTTGTTACACCAATTTCAGCAAAAAAACCATTAGGAAGTTGTGCATAAGTGCCACATCCATCAAAATAAGCAAACTTCAAAGGTAAATTATTAACTTTTGCATCTTCAAATTTATCAATAAGTTCTAAATAAACAATATCTTGATTTTTATCTATATCATCTGCACTTTGTGTTTTATTACAAGTAGAATCAAATTGAACTATAACTGCACCATCATAATCTAAAACTTCTTTTTGAAAATTTCTCTCATCTAATACTGCAGATTCTTTTCTAAGAACTTGAGTTATAGCTGGACGTGACATTTCTGTGTATTCAGTATCAGCTCCATAACTAGTAGCACTTAAAACACCAAATAAACCCAAACCTGCTAAACGTCTTAAATCAACCATTTTTCTTTGTTTTTATAGAGTTAATTAGCTTAAATAGTTTTCCCTATTCAGTAACTAAACTAAATGGCAAAGAAAGTGATATTATTTTGTTATTGTAATTCAGGATATATGATTTAGAAAGTAATATCAATCAGATTTAAAAATTCTAACTATATTCTAAAAATATGCTAAAACTATTATTTACAAGACATGGACAAACAACAAGAAATGTAGATAATATTATTCAAGGTAATGATCATTGTGATTTAAATGAAAAAG
>CAYHOR010000155.1:0-1934 GCA_964358235.1 Candidatus Woesearchaeota archaeon | reverse complement strand
TCTATATGTTTAATTTTTTAAAATATTCGTTAACATTGTCGAATTTATTAAGTAATCTTGAAATAATTTTGTTGAATGGAAGCACTGATGTTTTGGGTTTAGCTGTACATACTCCTAGAATTATTCGGGCTGTTTTAGATTATAAAATTTCTAATCCTAAATTACAAATGGAGAATATGTTAACAGATGCTATATCCTTAGGTTTAAGTATATATAAAAGAGAGGATGAATTATTGCCGAGACTTATAAGATTCAGAGAAGAAATTGATAAATCAAAACATAAATCTTTATTGGATTTTCCTGTTGAGCAAATTGTTGATGAAATGTCTTGGCATGCTTGTGATCCAGATTATTCTAATTATACTATTAAACACTTACATAATTTAACTTATGGCACTCCTATTTTATTTTTGGCATTAGCTCATGGTGGGGTTGCTCCTGGAATGGATAATTTTTTAAGGTATTGTGATAGTTTTGGGATGGATTCTTCATTTTATGCTGTTAGATTTTCTAGAGATAAATCAAAAGATTCTTTACCAAGATTAAATGAATCAGAAATTATATATTTAAAAGAAAAAGCAAAACAAACAAGAAAGGTAGTAATATTTGATGAGGATATTTCTTCTGGTGAAACTAAGACTAAAGCTTTAAATTTTTTTAAACCTTTATTTGATTCATGTGAAATATTTTATGTAGCAAATTTTCCTGTAGTTCAATAGCATTGAATCCAATAACAAATAAACCTGCTTTTTCTTTTAATAATAAAAACAATGATTTGATATATTCTTCAAAATGTTTTTAATTATAATCACCTGAATTTCTGCTAATTTTTATACACTAGGAAAATATAATTTTTCAATAATTTATATAATTTCTGGAGTAGTTTTTACACCAAAAGGTTATTAAGCAATTGTTTATCATTTTTTGAAATGAAAATCTTTGTAACTGGAGCTAGTGGTTTCCTTGGGGGGTTTTTAGTTGATAGGCTGATTCAAGAAGGGCATTCTGTTAGTGTTTTAGTTAGGAAGTCTAGTAGTATGAATTACTTAGATGTTAAAAAAATAAAAGTTTTTTATGGAGAAATTACTGATTTTAATTCTTTGATAGAAGCTACAAAAGATATTGATGTTGTTATTCATTTGGCAAGTTTAATTCATCCTGTGAATGTTCCTAATTCATTGTATTATGATGTGAATGTCACAGGAGCTACAAATGTTTTCAAAGCGGCTTATGATAATAATCCTAAGATAAAGCAGTTTATTCATTGTAGTAGTGTTACTGTTTATGGTGATGTTGATGATGTGAATGTTCCTATTACTGAGGATATTCCTTTGAAGAATCAGACTACTATTTATGGTGTTACAAAGTATGAAGGGGAATTAGCTGTGAAAAAGTTAGCTGAAGAATTGAAAGTTCCATTAACTATAGTAAGACCTTCAAGAATCTATGGAGTAAGGGATACTTCTTTTGAATCTATGATCAAGTTAATGAAGAAAAAATTATTTTTTAATATTGGTAGTGGTAATACTTTTATGCATCCTATTTATGTCACAGATTGTGTTGAAGGTATTATAAATTGTGTTTGCAATGAAAGATCTTATAATAAGGCATATAATCTTGCTGGACCTGAAGTAGTAAATAAAAAATCTTTTTTGAGGATCTTATCAAAGCATTTAGGAAAGAAATTTCCTGAGTTAAATATTCCCATATTTATTGTTAAAAGTGTTGCTATTGCAAATGAAGCATTATTCAAACCTTTTAATAAGGATCCTTTTGTAAGTAGGAAGAAACTTGCATTCTTTTTAGGATCAAACAAATATGATATCTCTGCAGCAAAGAGAGATCTGAATTATGAACCAAAAGTTGGAGTTGATGAGGGATTAAAACTAATGGTTGAATGGTGTAAACAAGAAAGTAAAATTTAATTAATCCTT
>CAYHOR010000154.1:0-1934 GCA_964358235.1 Candidatus Woesearchaeota archaeon | reverse complement strand
AATTAGATCTTGATTGGTTTTTCTTTGAACAATTAAGGGTAAAAAGAAATGGGATTCATTATTATGGAAGCAAAGTAAGTAAAGAAGATTTTAATAAAATAGAAATTCAATTTAATTTGTATTCTAATTTACTTATCAAACAAATCAAACAAAATCTGCATTTTCAAGTTTCCTAATCTTTATAATTAACAATATTATTTTAATAATATGCAAAAAGATTGTATTATAATCATGGGCTCAGGAGTTTCACTTGAAGGTAACCTTACACAAATAGGAAAATCTCGAGTGCAAAAAACCGTAGAGTTATACAATAAAAATATTGCTAAAAGAATTTTAATGGCTGGTAAATATTCTCATAATATCTCCTATATTCCTCAAAAAACTGAAGCTCAAGCAATGAAAGAATATGCAATAATACTTGGAGTTCCGGAATCTCATATTTTCACAGAAGAACATTCTTTAGATACAGTAGGCAATGCTTACTTCTCTAAACAATTCATCGAAAAGATGAACTGGAAAAATATTTTAATAGTAACTTCAAACTTTCATTTGGCAAGAACTGAATACCTATTCAAGAAAGTTTACGGAAAAAATTTCCAAATAGATATAATCCCTTCTTTAACATTCCTTTCAACAGACGAGCTATTAAACAAAATAGACAAAGAACATAATTTTATAGAATTGTTTAAATCTCAACTTGAAAAAATTAGAGATGGCGATGATGTTAAAATAAAAGAATTAATGAAAACATTGTCTTGGTACAAAACTATATGATAGACTGTTTTCTTCTTCTTTCATCATCATCCTTTGATTTAAAATCCCAATTTGGCTTGTTCCAATAACTATTATCCGTAGAAGGAGATTTTCCGCTGTAATTATCTTCAACTTTATTCCCAAGATAATCTTTTTTTTCAACTTCTTTAATATAACCTTCACTTTTTTGAAACATAAAAGTCTCTTTTTCCAGAGGATTCATACCCTTCAAAACTTTGTCTTCAACATACTCAACAGGCGTTCTATCTATTTCTTCTTTAACAATCTTTTTCTTATGCTCTTCAAGAATTTCATCAACTTTTTCTTCATTTTCAAGTTCGCTAACTACTTCTTCTTCAATATTTTCAATTATCTCTTCGTCAGCCTGAAATTTCATACTGATATATATGTTGCACAACTATTAAAGCTTAATCCCATTGGCATTTCTCGTCAATACAGCCACATTCCAAGTCATATTCAACTGAATCATAACAATCTTTCCACTCGCAGGTTGTTACCAACTCTTCTTCACTCGAGCTTTTGCAGATTTGTCCAGAACAACCCCCTTTGGAACAGTCAGAATTTGACGAACAATTTCCTAAAGTGGAACTGCCACAAAATCCTTCCTTTGGAGTAGAACATGAAACTAATAATAAAATTAACAAAACTAATAAAACGCTTTTCATAATAAACTTTAATAATGATAAACTAATAAATATTTCTATAATGAAAAGAATTCCGTTAAGAAGCAAGGATTTATCAAAACTTGTTGAAAATTATAAATTTGAAGTTTCAAAAAAAGATTTTGTAGAAATTATAGATGATAAAATAATTCTTATTAATAAAATTCCTTCATTTTTTTACTATGAAGATAAACTAGTACCAACATTAAAATTGTTACAAAAACATTCATTGCTAAAATCAGTAATAATAGATATGGGTGCAGTAAAATTTATTACTAATGGTGCAGATTTGATGCGTCCAGGGATAAAAGAAATAAATTCTGAAATAAAAAAAGGAGATTTTGTTTCAATTCAAGATGAAAATAATAAAATTTCTATCGCTGTAGGAATAGCATTGTTTGACGCTGAAGAAATGTCTAAAATGACTTCAGGTAAGGTAATAAAAACTATTCATTATATCGGCGACGAACTTTGGAAAGTTAACTAAAATAATATACT
>CAYHOR010000153.1:0-1962 GCA_964358235.1 Candidatus Woesearchaeota archaeon | reverse complement strand
TTAATAGATGAAAATGCTTAAGAATAATAACCTAAAAATTCTAAAGGATAACCACCTTTAAATTTTCTAACTCCATCACTATAATCAAAATAACCTGCTAAAGTAACAATATCACCTTGTTTTAATCTTTGAAATTCTCTTATTCGTTGATTTCCAATATAAATTCCATTTCTACTATGCGTATCAGAAACTATCACACCTTTTGGAGTTAAAGTAAACAAAGCATGCTCTCTGGAAATTCTATCATCAACTAATTTTAAAAAATATCTATCTGGTTCAGGAAAAGGATCTCTACCAACAATTAAATCTCTTGAACTTACATATTTTCTTCCATCAGGCAATCCTAATTCAAAAAAAGGTTCATGAACAGGTGGATATAATGTATCTACAATATTTTTCATAAAATCATATTTCATTTACATTAATCACAAAAAACTCTTTATAAATCTCTTTTATATCAAATAAACAACTATTTAGTTAAATAAATAGACCTTGGTAGTTCATATAAATAGAATTCTCTACTTCTTTTTCATCCATTCCTTTTATAGAAGCAATTTTACTTATTGTAAAAGCAACATTCTTTGGTTCATTTCTCTCGCCTTTAACATTAGATAAATAAGGGGAATCAGTTTCAGTTAACAATCGAGTTATAGAAACTCTTTTTACTAACTCTTGAAAATGATGCGAATGATTTATTACAGGTGGAATAGAAAAATTATATCCTAATTTCTCAGCTCTCTCAACTAATTTCATACTTCCAGAAAAACAATGTAATATTACTTTCTTTGCTTTCATTTCTTCGAGAATATCAATAGATTCTTTCTCCATTTTTCTAGTATGAACAATAATTGGTTTATTCAATTTTAAACTCAAAATAATAAACTCTTTAAACCATTTTATTTGTTTCTCTTCAGAACCATAATTTCCATCTAATCCTACTTCACCAACTGCAAAAGGTTTGAACTTTTCAATAAATTTAATCTCATTTTCAATTTCCAACTCATCCATATTTACAATTTCTTCAGGATAAAGTCCTAATGCAATTTTAATCACTTTAAACTTTTTGCTGAGCTCAATAACTTCTCTATTATTATTTACAGAAGTACCTTGATCAACAATAGATACACAATTAGATCTATTAATTACTTCTTTGATATCTTCCTTAAATTCCTTTGAAGTCAAATGGCAATGCACATCAATTAACATCTATTAATTTTCATCGGATTAGTTTAAATATATTACTACTGGGGGTTTTTTAAAAAAACCTAAATGATTATCATATGAATGATGAAGAATTTATGGAATTGCATAGACAATTTAATTTGGAGTATAATCACCTTTTAAGAATCATTGGTAAAGAAGTGCAAATATGTTCTAGAGATAAAGGAGACTGGAAAAAGGTAGGAGATTATCCTGATTTTTTGATCTATTGTAGAGAAAAAGCAAATAGACCAGATAATTTTTACATAATCTAATTTATTCAGAAGCTGTACCCGTCGCAAAGCAATGATATTGAACAAGCTCTAAGGTATTCACCAAAAAAGACTCTACGAAATATAAATAAACTCTAATTATATTTTTTATGATATGGATATTATAGCACAAGAATTTAAAACATCTGGAAATATAGGTGCTATAGCTAGAATTATGAAAAATTTTGAATTTGAAAATCTTATTCTATTAAATCCTAAATGTAATCATCTTGAAAAAGAATCATTAGATAGAGCAACGCATGCTAAGGATATTTTAAATAATGCCAAAATCGTTAAAGAACTAAAAGGTTATGATACATTGATAGGGACTACTGCTAAAATTGGAACTGATTATAATTTAAATCGCACTCCAATTACTCCAGAAGAACTGGCAAAATTAAATATTAAAGGTAAAGTAGGAATAATTATAGGACGAGAAAATGACGGAATGCATAATAAAGAATTAGAAATGTGTGACATCGTCGTTAAT
>CAYHOR010000152.1:0-1968 GCA_964358235.1 Candidatus Woesearchaeota archaeon | reverse complement strand
CTCATAGCAATTCTTTTTGAAAAATATGATGAATCACCATTTGATTCTAATGAACCCGAAACTAAAATTGAATCCATCTGAGAATAATCATTTAATAATGGAGAAATATCAATAGTTAAAAGAACTTTATCTCCGGAAGTGGATAAAGTATAGTCTACAATGTATGTATCTGATAAAGTTGAAGTTTCTACAGTTGCTTGAAGATTTGAAATTTTTATATCAATAGTATCTAAATTTGAAAATGATAATATAACTTAATCATTTAAAGAACTTTCAACGCCAACATCATAAGCAATTACGCTTGAGATTATAACTGTAAGAACTAATAAAATTAGTATTGTTAACCTCTTCATTGCCAATAAAAAGGAGAATGTTATTTATAAATGTTTTTGAAATTTGAATTATGAACCAACAAAATTTATAAAGATAGTTTTTATTTTATATGAAATATGTTTAATAAAAGTGAAATTAAAGCTATGGTTATATCCATTTTTGTAATTGCCTTAGCTATAGGATTTGATGATGGAAGCGCTGTTTTTCAATGGACTTATTGGATTGGAAATTTTTTAAGGATATTATTTTTATCTGGAGTGGCATTGATTGCACATGTTGTTGCTCAAAAGGTTTCGGCTAGAATGAATGGATTTGAAGCTGAATACACTTATTGGGGAATACAAAGTTTTGGTTTGAAGAATATATTTCATCCTTATTCAAGAACAAATATTATGACTTTAATGGGAAAATCAAAAGAAAAACCATTTCCTAGAAAAATTAGATTTTTAAATAAAGAATATTTAATTCATGCATTTCCCATTGGAGTAGTTTTATCGTTAATAATTACTGTTGCTACTGCTGGCAAAGCCTTCTTTTTAGCAATTGGAGAATATACTTTATTGTATAAAAGAGAAGGACACAGATTAGGAAGAAAATATTTAGAAGTTACTCAATATGAAGAAGCCAAAATAGCTCTTGCTGGTCCAATGACTAACATTGCTTTAATTGCGATAACAAAAGTTTTTAACCAACATGGCATATTTGATTATTTTATTTTAATCAATGCAGCATTGGCATTGTTTCATATGTTGCCATTACCCGGTTTAGCAGGTTCTAAAGTTTATCTTGGTTCAAGATTGTTATATGTATCTTGTTTAGTATTTATGATAGCTATGGTAATACTAGCTTACACTGTTAGTGCTATTCCAATGTTGATTATAAGTTTGTTAAGTTTAGTTGTTGCTGGAGCTTTGTATTATTATTATGCTTATTTTTTGTAGAATTAAAACAAACTAACAATTCCTTTTTGAATTAACCAAATTGAACCTAAGTAAGTTATAAGAGTAGGATGAGTTAAAACTGCTACAATAAAAGTAATTGCTACGAGGATGTCTATAATACTTGCAAAACTTTTAATGAAAGGTAATGATTTAATTAACAAATATATTATTGAAAACCAAACAAAAGATGTACCCCAAGAAAAACTTAGTGTAAATATACTTAATGCTGCAATAATATCTAATATTCCCAGTAATAATATTATCATAATCCTAATTTTTATTTTTTAGTATATAAATATATGGGTTGGACACGGCATTTACGCGCAGGGTTTATATATTTCCGATAAAATATTTATAATATGTATGAAATAAGAAATTTTGCTCCAAGATTGTATCAGCAAACCATATTAAACACTTTAGTTAAATCAAATACATTAGTCTGTTTACCTACTGGAAGAGGAAAAACCAAGATTGCCTTACTTGCAGCAATACATCGATTGAATAATTTTCCTAATTCGAAAGTTATTTTTTTAACACCTACAAAACCATTGGCTGCACAAATCGCCAAAGAATTCTTAGAAAATTCTACTATTAAAAATGTGAATGTGTTTACTGGGGAAACCAAGCCAGAAGACAGAGAAAAAATGTTTAAAGAATCTGAAGTAATTGTAAGTACTCCACAAGGCATGAGCAA
>CAYHOR010000151.1:0-1970 GCA_964358235.1 Candidatus Woesearchaeota archaeon | reverse complement strand
CCAGCCGTATATCTCAAACTATGAAATCAAGGGATAGAGTTTAGAGATAATGAATAAGTCAGAAGCGAAATGCCCCACTGCTCTGCCAATGCCATTAAGTTAAGCTTTTTTGTAATAATAGTTTTTTGCGTTTTTTCTTAATTGTAATTTCTGGATCCATATTCTACAAGACACAAATATATTTAAATAATCTCTAGTTATATAACTAGAGATTAATATAGTAAAAAATGGGATACAAAACAAAAATACAATTAATCAAAAGAAAAGAATCTGAGCAGTGGTATGTTAATTTTCCAACTCAGGTAGCTCAGGTAATGGAATTTGAGAGAGGGGAAGAGTTTGAATGGAGCTTGTTAGATAAGCATTCTCTAAAATTAAGAAGGAAGAAATAAAATATTTTTTGTTTCTTCAAAAAATAGAATTTACTGAAAATTAAAAACTCTTCTTTCTTTCTACAAAAATTGCTAAATCAAATGAAAAAAGAAAATAGTTTAATACTTGAAAGGATTAAGATGAAAATTATTAATAATGAATTTATGAAAACACAAAGAATTTCTGATAAAGATTTTTCAAGGAAAAGAAAACTTCCTTTTATTCCATTAATCTTATTTATGCTTAATTTAGTTAGACAAACTCTTCAAAAGGAACTTACACAATTTATTCAATTACTTTCTACTAAAAAAGTAAAAAATATAACCAAATCTGCTTTTTGTCAAAGTAGAATGAAACTTAAACATACTGCATTTATAGAATTAAATGATATTATTATTCAAGAATTCTATACTGATAATGAGTTTAATCTTTGGAAAGGATTTCGTTTATTAGGGGTAGATGGTACTAAATTGCAACTCCCAAGATCTAAAGCATTAATTCAAACATTTGGAGGAGCAAAAAATGGTTCTGAGATGCTTGTACCTATGGCACAAGCATCAACATGTTATGATTTGTTAAATGGAATTGTAGTTGATTCAGTTATTGAAAAATACGAATTTGGTGAATATAATCTTGCGACTCAACATTTAGAAAAATCTAGAGAAAATGATATCCTTATTTATGATAGAGGATATGGAGCAATTTGGTTTTTATATTTGCATTTAATTAAGAAAAGAAATTTTGTTATTCGGATGTCAAGAGGATCAATTAGTGAAGTAAGATCTTTTTTCGAATCGGAAGAAAAATCTAAAATTATTGAACTTAAATCATTGCATGAAAATTCAAAAAAAAGATTAGATAGCTTAGATTTAGAGTTTAAAACCTTTAAAATAAGACTTGTAAAAATAATACTTAACAATGGAGAGATAGAAGTATTAGCTACTTCTCTTTTAGATGAAAAAGAATATACTTTAGAAGATTTGAAATGGCTTTATTTTAAACGATGGGGTATAGAAGTAAGTTATGATCATTTAAAGAATCACTTATTATTAGAAGACTTTACTGGTCTATCTGAATTATCTATTAAACAAGATTTTTATGCCAATTTATTTATTGTTAATCTTCATGCAATTATTTCTAAGGATGCTCAAGAAGAGATTAATAATGATAAGAAAAATAACAAACATAAATATAAGATTAATAAAAATCTTTCATTAGGATTTATGAAAGATAGAGTTTTAGATATTCTGACAAGTAATAATCCTAAATATTACCAAGAGCTAAAAGATTTATTTAAATTGGAACCAGTTCTAATTAGGAATGAAAGAAAATTTCCTAGAATTTTTAGAATATCCAGACTAAAATTTCATATGAATAAAAAAAGATCTTTTTAATAGATCTATTTTGAATTCATTTTGGAGGTTTATAATTGTATTAAGGGTAAGCTAAGAAAAATTGTATTAGTCAATAAATCAAAAAATTGTCAAAAAATTTTGGGTATTAGAGACAAGAAAATAACTTATCTCTTAACTTAATGGCATTGGCTACGCTCCGCAGTGGAGATTCCTGATAAATGCTTTTTTGGCGTGATGGTCTTC
>CAYHOR010000150.1:1105-1975 GCA_964358235.1 Candidatus Woesearchaeota archaeon | reverse complement strand
CCCCTATTTTTTCTTTAAAATCTTATCAATCTCACTTTTGAATTCGTCAAGGTCTGCAAAATCTTTGTAGACTGAAGCAAACCTTACGTATGCGACTTTGTCTATTTTTTTTAAAGCATTCATGACTTCCTCGCCTAACTTTTTCGAAGGAACTTCATTGCTCTCATAAATTTTAATTTTCATTTCAATTTCATCAATAATTTCATCAATTTTTTCTTCAGTAATTCTTTTACCACAAGCCAATGCAACGCCTTTTCTTAATTTCTGTCTTTCAAAACTCTCTTTCCGACCATCCTTTTTCAAAATAATTATATTAGAATTCTCAACAGCTTCATATGTAGTGAATCTCTTAGAACATTTTTCACACTCTCTTCTTCTTCGTGTTTGGTCTTCAGAATCTCTAGAATCAACCACTTTTGTTTCAGATTCCGCACAAAAAGGACATTTTATCTTGCATCACCCCATTACTATATCTTGTGTCTAAAATAATTTAAACAACTAGGGATAGTATCTACATGAAGAATTTATAAGGATTCATATACTTCAAAATATACTATTTTTTTCAAACATAAACTTTTATAAATAATCAAATTTCCACAAACACAATGAATAAATTATTACTATTTTCTTTAATATTAATTATTTCAATAATTCCATTATCTGCAGCGCAGGATGAAGTTCAAGTAGGATTATATCTATTAAATCTAGGTAAATTTGAAGTATCTACTGGTTCATTTACTGCTGATTTCTATCTGTCAATGAAATGTGAAACTGAATGCCACCCAGAAAATTTTGAATTTATGAACGGTCGTGCATCTTCAGTAGACAAAATGGTAGACGAACCTAATTATAAATTTTACAGAATTCAAG
>CAYHOR010000150.1:0-1095 GCA_964358235.1 Candidatus Woesearchaeota archaeon | reverse complement strand
AGCTAACCTTAACAGTCCAATAGATCTAAAAAATTTCCCTTTTGATTCGCAAAAACTTCAAATAATTTTAGAAGATAAATCTCTTACAACTGAAGATCAAATTTATATTGTTGATTCAAACCAGTCTGGTATAGATGATTCTATTGTCTTTACTGGCTGGAATTTAGACGGTTGGAATGCAGAAGTTAAAGAACATGATTATGATGTTTATGATGAAACTTACTCTCAATATGTTTATACTATTGATATTTCAAGAATAATGTTTAACTCTTTTATAAAAACATTTTTACCTGTAGTATTCATAGTTTTGGTTACTTTATGTAGTTATATTATTGATCCTGATAAAATCTCAACAAGATTGGCAATGGCTGGCTCTAGTTTGGTGGCAGCAGTTATGTTTCACGTTTCCATAACTAACCAAATTCCTCCAGTTGGCTACTTGACATTCGCAGACAAATTTATGTTGTTGACTTACTTTGTATTGTTATTTACATTTGTGGTTAACGTAATTTTGTTTGAACTTCAAGAACTCAAAAAAGAAGATGTTGTTATGAGAATTCATAGAAAATTAGAATACTCTATATTCTGGGTAGTACCATTAATTTATATTTTATTATTCTTAATAGTCCTTTAATCCTTTTTGATCTAATTTTTTGTAAGTAGCCCAAGACTTTCTAAAAATAGGTAAATCTTTTTTTCTATTCTCTTTTAAGAATTTAATTGTTGTAGGATCAGATGGATATCCAGAACCAATTGAACCATATTTTTTTTCTAGTTCTGCAATAATTCTGTCCCTGGTGACTTTTGCTAATATCGAAGCTGCAGCAACGGGAATATTTCGTTCAGCATTATGCTCTAAACTTAAATTAATTTTTTTCTTGAACATAACTTCTAAGAATTCTCTGTAAGCAGGAATATTATTGCTCGGACAATCTACAATAGCTCTGTCAAACTCCAACTCATTTAATATCATTGCAGTCTTTATAGCTTCAAGTTGATTCAAATTAGTCGTCTCAGAATTAACAGACTCATCAATTTCCTTTGGTTCAATTATAACTAGCTTGTAGCTTTTTACAATACTTTTAATTGGCTCAA
>CAYHOR010000149.1:0-1989 GCA_964358235.1 Candidatus Woesearchaeota archaeon | reverse complement strand
TTGTTTTGAACAAATTTCTCTAATACTGCCATCACAATTTTGAATCATACTTATATTAGGTTGACGAACAACTAAAAAAGGAGTAACATCAAAAACATTCTGCCATAATGAAACTAAAGGAGCTATCAATTCATTCTCTTCTTCACTAATATAACAAGTTATCCTATACCCCTTAGGATGAATATTTCCATCACCAATAATATACCCATACAATCCTGCAAGCTCAGGAGTAATTTCAGAAGGTAAACTAACATTTTTTTGAGAATAACTAACTTTTTCAAACCCAGTTTTAATATAATTTTTTACATTATTTGGAATTTTAGGCATTACTCTTAAATGTTCACCAATAACAAAACCATCAGCTCTCTTCCAGCCATCTCTAGATAATAAAGGATGATCAGGAGTGCAAATAAGAGATTTCCCAGTTTCAGTAACAACCTTAATAACCAATTTCTTTTCATATTTGATAAACTTCTTCGCAAAATCATAAGCCTTATCCTCAGAATTTTTTCTAATTTTAGTAACAGTTAAATTAATTTTTTCTAAATGTTCATTACCTAAATTCTCAATTGCATCCATCCCATTATTGAATAAAGCAACTTGCGAATCTCCAACAATACATCCAGGGTCGCCGATTAAAAGTATATGCATATCTCCTCTAATCTTGTTCCCGTCTTTCTTTGTCTTCTTAACACCACCAAACATCTGCAGCAAAATTGCCTCTTTGATTTTATCATGTCCATAAATTGACGGAGCAATGCTGGCAACTAACCTTTTGTGAATATTTTTATCCTTTGCTATTTTTTTAATCTCAGCTTCATCTTCCGGTGTTATATTAATCTCAGAATAATCTTCTTCCATTGGATCTAAATAATTAGCTTGAACCGCAAGATCAAACCTCGTAGAAGTTGCACCAGTCTTAGTAATCATTGGAACTTCATTCAAAATTCCATTAGTCATAATTCTTACACCCGGTGTCGTTCTTTTCTCCATCCTAGGCTCGACTAAATCTTCTCTTAAGAAAATCTGCATTCTCTTTGGCTGTGCCCCGCCCTCTAAACTTTCTGGTGGCTCTTCAACAACTAACCTCTGAACATCAACTAAATCCTTTGATAACAATCTAAATTTACCTTTTCTTCCGCATGAACACCTTGAAGGCTCTCTAAATTGTTGATCAAACTGAGGCATTGTGATAGTGTTGCCGCAAGATGGACACTCAAACTTTGCACTCACAGCCTGAGGCCTAACTTCAGAACTCTGTCTAATAATCCCTTCCATACCAAAAAACTTTTCTAAATGTTTGCTTCTTAAATTCCTAACACAAATAGTTTGAGATTTTGGAAGATTTCTAAAACGAACTCTAAATCCTTTCTTGATATCAAACTGCTCTAAAGCCATTTCAGCAGCTTTCAAAGTCTCATCTGGCTCTTCCAATAACTGATCCGCTAATTTAGGATCATATTTGGTTAAATCAAAGAAATCTACTAATACAAAATTATGCCCCTTACCAATATTTTCTTGCAATTGCTTCTGATAACTCTGTTCAAAGAATTCTTGAAACTTTTCTATCTGCTCAGCTGCATCAATTGCCATAAACCCTAAAATAACTAAAATGATTATAAAGATTTGTGTTGTTTTTCCGAAAGATTTTCAGATTATATATAATTGAAAGAATATTAAAAAACGTCTACTTCTTTTTTAATTTTTTTAACACTATCATTAATTGATATTAAACTCTTATTTAATTCACCCAACATAGAATCTATTTTTACTCTAATATTTAGAATATCATTTTCACTACTAGGAATAACACTTATATTAGCGATTCTTAAAATTTCACTATTTTTTAAATTATGGGATATAAAATCTAACTTAGAATAAACATTCTCAAATTCATTTTGAATTGAACGTAACTTCCTTGCAATAATATTCTGTCTATCTTCACTCAAAGCCATATCTCAAATCAACAAAAAATAATTTATATATATA
>CAYHOR010000148.1:0-2024 GCA_964358235.1 Candidatus Woesearchaeota archaeon | reverse complement strand
TACCATTAGTTAATATTGTATAATTAGAATGACCAGAACCACATCTTAGATTAGAGGATTTATTTTTTAACATATCATCCATTATTATAATGAAAGGATATAATCTTATAACTTTGCCTTGTTTTATATTTTCAATCCAGAAATCCATTAGTTTAGTTATATGCTGATTATATTCATTTAACCATTGAATATTTTCTTCATCATAGAACATAACATCTAATTGCCAATGAATATTGTCAAATCCATTATTTAACAACCATAAAACTTGATCATAAAGATTAGAACCTTTAGTAATAACCATTCTTGCAATAAGTTCGCCATTGAAACCTTGTTTTTTTATTATTTGAATATTATTCATAATAATTTTATGAACACCTTTACCACGATTAAAATCAGTTATAGACTCGTTTCCATCAATTGAAACAAGAATTGTATGAAATTGTTTAATGTGTTTTTCTCCAATTTTATTTAATAACAAACCATTAGTTTGAGTCATAAAGCCTTTACATTCTATATTGTCTATTATTTTCTTAATAATCTCTATATCTAAAAGTGGTTCACCACCATAGAAAGTTATATAATCATCTTTTTTAATCAAAGATTTTAATTGTTCAATTGGATAAGAAATTTTTATAGGGATATTATAGTCGTATATATCTTCCTTAGGCTCTCCAAACTCTGCCCGATCGCAGTATTTGCAGTGTAAATTACATGTTGAGTGTGTAATTATATGATAAAACATAAATTTAAGAAATAATAAAAGTTTTTAAATATATGTTAAATTAATTTTTATATGTCTAGATATGTTGGAATTGATGAATCAAATCATGGAAGAGAAAATGAAGTTTACGTTCTTTTAGGATCAAATAATTTTGAGGATATACAAGAAAAAAGTTATAAAAATAAGAGAAGAATTTGGAGTGATGTTGATGATGCAGAACGTTTAAAAGAACTTGAAAATTTAATAAAAGATAGAAATTTGAAGTATATTACAATTGACTGGGGAATAAGAAATTTACTTCACGATAGAGAAATTCAAACAATAATTCTTCTCGAAGCAATAAGATTATTTAGACCAGAAAGTATATTTTTTGATGGAATTATTGATTCGAAAATAATAAAACAAGTAAAAAGAAAAAAAAGAGGAATTTATGAAATTCATTCAGGTGCAAAATTTGATACTAAATATCCAATAGTACATGCTGCAGATACACTTGCTAATAGAATATATAGAGAAGTAACAAATAGAAAAGCATCAATGGATGATGGAATAAGAGATTTTTTAAGAGAACATTTAGTTGCACCTGATTGGGGAAAATATGCTAAAAAAATAAAAAATTAACTAAATTTCAATGCGACTTTTGCTATAAATCCTAATGAAGAGAATTTCATTCTATTATAGAAACCAACGCCTTGATAAGTAATATCTTTGTTCTTTAGTGCAGTGCCAATATCAAAAGAATCATTACTATTATCAATAATTGCTTGATCTAAGATTGTAACTTTTAATGTAGGATTTTCAACTTCTGACGATTGGATTGTATCTATCTTACCTTTGGCCATGACAACACCAACAATATACTCACCTTCAAAATAAACGTTTATTCTTTCATTTCCTAAAAGAGATTTAAGCGGACCAGGCAATGAATCAGGATTAGAATTAAATTGATCTTTTAGTTCTGGTAATTGACTAATAATTATTTGTTTTTGGAAATCCACAATTTCTGCATCTGTCATTCCTTCTGTATTTATTTCTTCAGCCAATGATATAGCTGAGAGTGCGACTAATAATAAACATAATAAAATTAGTACTCTTTTCATATTCCATTTAAAAGTTGATGTATTTTTAAACTTTATCTTTATATAGTATTAATTAGAAAATATATATGGAGTGTTTAAAAAATGGAAGATTATTTGAATTGTTTTCAATCCTTAATGTTTTCAAGAGAAATAACCCTAAGAAAAGGAGTTGTTTTAATTAAAGATAATAAATATAGGGTAGTAATTAAAGACGGCAATAAGAC
>CAYHOR010000147.1:0-2029 GCA_964358235.1 Candidatus Woesearchaeota archaeon | reverse complement strand
AGAACCAAAGTTTCTTTATGGAGTAGAATATTTGGTTGAAATTAATTAAATGTATATTTTATGGCTTTGCAGAAATTCTTGAATTATTAGTTACAATCGTATCTAAAATCTAGATACATCTGTAATCATAAAGTTTAAATAGCTAAATAATCAAATAGATACAAGTGTACATATGAATATAGAAAAACATAAAGAAAAATTAAGAGAAAGTCTTGAGTTAATTGATGAATCTATACAAATAGGTGTAGAAAGAAGACAAAGAACTATTGGATTCAATACTTCAATTGCTTCAGCAGATATGTTTGAAATATATCTTCATCAAAATAATTTAATTGATCCCGGATTTGTTATTAAGCATGAATGGTTCAAGTCAAAAAATAAATTAATAGAGAAGTTTCCATTTGATTTTGAAGAAAAAGAAAAATTATTTCAACTTATGCAATATATTGAACAGCAAAGAGATTCATTATGCTATGGGATTCCTAAACAAAAAGAAGAAATAATTAATATAATTCATGCATTTAATAAAGTAAAAGATTTATTTAAAAAATGGGGTGTTACAATTGAATAAAAATCTCTTATTGTCTTATGCTGAAGATTTTGTATCATTTATAATAGAAACTATTGATATATCCCAAATAAAAAGTATTATTCTTTTTGGTTCTGTTTCAAGAGACGAAGCTGATGAAGAGAGCGATATAGATTTATTCTTTGATGTAATAAAGTTTGATAAAAAGCTAGAAGATAAAATATTACAAGCAAAACAAAAATTTTATTCCTCTGTAAAATATAAAGAATATTGGAATTTACGAGGTGTAAAAAATGAATTTTCATTGAAGATTGGAAAACTATCAGAATGGGAAGAATTAAAAAATAGTATTATTTCAACTGGTAAAATAATGTATGGGAAATATTTTGAGATTCCTAATGGCAAAAATCTTACTTATTTTATTTTGGAAAATATTCGTCCAGAAACAAAAAGAATTTTGTGTAGTAAAAGATTATTTGGTTATATACAAAATAAAAAAAGATATACAGGATTGTTAGAAAAGTATGAAGGACTAAAATTAGGGAAAGGTATATTTGTTGTTCCAACAGAGCATAGTAATATATTCATTGCTTTTTTTAGAAAAAATAAAATTGTTGTAAAAATAAGAAAAGTATTAGATTATAGTTAAATATTTTTAGGTAGACAGCAGTAAGCCACCTTCTGTACTTCGCGTATGGAAGTGCTCATCATTCAACTAAGCGTCTTTAAGACTTGCACCAGCAGGTACTCATATGTTTCATCGTATCCTTGAAAAATGTCAAAGGGTTAACTCATCTTCCTTGCAGAAGATTTCGCCATTATCATGCTATTTCAAGGCCGTGTCATTTCTGGATGGTTTGCTTCCTTTTCAGGAACTCTTTTCAGAGCTACACTTTTCAGTCATAGACTTTTGGTGGGTGGACTTTCCTCACAATCTTTGGATTGCGTGACGAGCTTGCTGCCTACCTATTTTTTAAGTAATTAATGAGTATTTATTTCTTTCTACTAAACACATATGCACCAACTGTTAATCCCAACAAGGCACCTAAACTTCCTAAATATAATTTTTCATGATTTTCAAAGGAATCTTCTAATGTATTCCAAATTTCTTGATTGTCTCTATGATTTGAACTATTAAGAGTTACTGCTCTATGAGGTTGTCTAGATGAATAAGGTGATTCTAATCTTGATGTTTCTTTAACAGCTTTAACAGGATTTCTTTGTCTAACATCATTAAATGAATCATTAGCAACTGAAAGAATATTTCCATCGTTAAGATTACCAACATACATATCCATTGTTGAAGCAGTATCTTCTACAGTTCTTAGAGCTTCATGCGGTTTTGATAGTGCATAACAAGTAGCTAATCCAACTGGTATTGCTAATAATGATCCGATAATTTTTTTATAACTCATTTTTTCCCCCTTTAGATAGTTATTACTAAATAGTAGTTATATATAAAGTTTTCTATAGAAAAATCTAAGTGAAATTAAAAAATAA
>CAYHOR010000146.1:0-2098 GCA_964358235.1 Candidatus Woesearchaeota archaeon | reverse complement strand
ATAACTAATCTCTTCATCTTGATATTCTATTGAAACAACACTAGAATATACAAAATTATCATCAAACTCCATTTTCATGCCATAAGGTTTAGAATTATCTATTAACTTTTTCAGAATTTCTTGTTTTCTAGTCAACCCAAACCGGATATTATTATAAAACTTTTCATAAAATGAACTACTAATAATCAATTTTGTAATAGTAAACAAAGGAATAGATCTATTTTTTTTCATATAAAATTCTTTTACTGCTGGACCAGGTTTTTTAGTATAAGTATAATATTTAACAAATATTTCATATCTTTTCAAAACAAACTCTAAATCTTGTAATAATCCTTTGCTTACAGAATCACAAACTACTCTACAATCGGTTAAACTTACAGAACCATCACCATCAAAGTAACCTTGTAAAAAATATTTCAATTTATTCAAAGGTATATCTAAAAACATTGAAGGAATTCTTTTTTCATATGCAGTAGAGCCACATTTAAAATAATTTACAAATAATTCATATAAAATCTTTGAAGAATAAACAATTTTATCGTTCCCTAATTTAGAAGGTTCTAAATTAAAAACATTTTTCATCATTTTTAGAATATTATTTCTAATTTCATTTTCTGAAGCAGAAAAATATACCTGATTGCACCTAGGATTAGATCTGGAATATCCTTCAGCTACATACAATCCCAAGAGATATAATAATTCATTATTCAAAGAAATTATTCTTGAAAAACTAACTCGATCTCTAGAAAATCCTATATTCACCTTTAAAGGAATATCACTCAAAAAAGCTTTGGTAAATTTGTAAGAAAAACTATCTCTCAATAAATAATTATCTAAACTATTTTTTGAAATATTATAGGCTTTACAAACTTTAGAGCGTCCACCAAACTTAACAATCTTATTATTAATTATTTCTTTTATATCTCTAATCATTAATCTATTATTAGAGCTAAAAATCTCTATTAAATCTAATTCTTTAATATCATTATCAATTAATAACAATTTATAAGGAATTTTTAATTTATTTCCAATAATAAGCAATTTGGCTTCTTTTTTAGAATTTTGTAGATAAAATATATGATCTTCTGTGACTTTTAATTCTCGCCCGCATTCGGTTTTTATAAGAATCATTTTTTTCTTTTGATGTTTAGTAAAATCAACAATTTGAACAGTCTTATTCTTATCATCAATATGGCCAATAGTTTTCATATTATTTACTTTTGTAGCTCTAGTTCCAAAAATATCTACAGTTTTTCCCACACTTAAATTTTCAACAAAATCTCCTATTTGCACAATTTTCCATTCTTTATCATATATAGGCAAATAAGTATCATAACTAAAACAATCTCTTCTCATAATACTATGTAACAAAGGATGTGCATACAAGCCTTGCACTTTAGAAAATCCAACAATCCTGCAAATAATACCAGCAGAAGTGTGAGGACTCATTGCTACAATCAAATGCCCAACTAAATCTCTTTTATTTTTCAAATTATAATAAGGTTTTTGTTGATATAATTTTTCTAACATCTCATCAATGAATGAAGCAACTCTAAAAAGAATTTCATCGGCACCTTCTTCGGGACTATCAGGGCAAGCAGGCAATAAAACATCCTGGGCAAATAATTCCAAAACCTGATCATCATTAACTAATTCATTTCCATAAACATCTTTATCATAACTCATACTTCTTAATTTTTCAATAGACGTACCAATTTCTTTAGGCTTGAAATGAGTGCATGGTAACTCAGTCATATCATAACGAACAGTCCCATCTTTGTTGACATGGATATTATACTTAGCACGTAATATTCCTTTAGCCATATTTTCAGGAATTTGTTCAACACTACTCAATCCTCTAACACCCTTGATTAAATCTGGATACTGTCGTGTCCCCATTCTTTCTAAAGTTTTATAAAAATAATATTTTATATCAATAGATTTCAAAATGCTATTCTTAACTTTTCCATGTATTTCACAAACATTTTCATCTACAACTTTTCTACAATTATAACAATAATATTTTCTTCTAGTCCGACTGTTGCAAACTTCACACACTCCATAAATCGTTTCTTTTTTACAAGTCTCGCAAATAAAT
>CAYHOR010000145.1:0-2108 GCA_964358235.1 Candidatus Woesearchaeota archaeon | reverse complement strand
AGCGAAGCGGAGCAGGCGAGCGAAGCGAGACCCTTTAGGGTGGAGAGGATGTCAAATAAATTTGGTGAAATAATTTTCAGACACTACGTTTAAAAAAATGGTGGGGCAGTCAGGATTTGAACCTGAACTAGTCGCTTTGGAGGCGACCACACTACCAGGTTATGCTACAGCCCCAAGTAACAACTGATCTGCTGTAATTATAGAAATTCTATTATTTCCTATATAAACTTTATCTTTTTTATTGTTTTTTTAACAATATCATAATAATTCTTTTAAATCAAATAAATTTAATTTAAACTATGGTTAAAGTAGGAATCATAGGCGGCTCAGGTTTGGACGACCCTAAACTTTTAGAAAATTTTGAAATAGTAGACATAGTTACTCCTTTTGGTCAACCTAGCTCTTCAATAACTACAGGCACTTTAAACAGCGTCGAAGTAGCAATATTAGCTCGTCACGGTAAAAAACACCAAATCCAACCTAGCAATGTTAACTATCGAGCAAACATCTGGGCATTGAAAGAACTTGGCTGCACTCACATTATTGCAACTACTGCTGTCGGTTCTTTAAGAGAAGATATTATGCCTGGTCATTTAGTATTTCCTGACCAATTTATAGATAGAACTACAAAAAGATCCCCAAGTTTTTATGATAAAAATAAAATCTGTCATATCCCTATGGCCGAACCATTTTGTAATAAATTAAGATTATTATTGGGAGAATCTGCAACAGCATTAGGAATAGTCGCCCATCGCTCCGGCACTGTAATTACGATTGAAGGTCCAAGATTTTCTTCAAAAGCAGAATCAAATATGTTTAGAATGTGGGGAGCTCATATTATTAACATGTCTTCTGTTCCAGAAGTTGTTTTAGCACGTGAAGCTGGCATCTGTTACGCTTCTATTGCTATGAGTACAGACTATGACTGTTGGAAAAATAATACAAATCCAGTAACAATTGATGAAGTTCTAAAAGTAATGCACGAAAATTCAGAAAAAGTAAAATCTTTGTTAAAAGATGTTTTACCTAAAATTCAACATACTGAATGTGAATGTAAAGAAGCTATCAAGACTGCTTTAATTTAAGTTATTTTTTATCAAGAGCTGCTGAGCTCTATTTAATATTTTTTCTTCAAATTCATCAGAAGAATAAATTAATGTGCCTTTTTCACTTTCATCAAATGGTCTTACTTCTTTTTGATCAAAAAATTCTCTTTCTGTACTTAACATATTCCTATAAGGCTCCTTTTCAGCAATTCTTCTTTCTTTCTTAATCTCTTCAAGCATATTTAAAATTTCTCTTCTTTTTTCATAGTTAGGGAATTTATCTTTTATTTTTTGAACAATATAATATAATGCTCCAAGTGCAAGTCCTATAGAGCAATAATTAACTATTTCTTCTGGGTTTGAAAAACGTGCAGCAATTCCTCCTACTACATATCCTCCAGTTATTACACCAAAAGTATATCTCAATATATCTAAAGGTTTTTTATTAGTTCTGCCTTCATCTTCAGTAGTTAATTCATTTTTTGCAACTATAATTTCTAAAAAATCCCCTAATGCTTTTCTAACTTCAGTTGCACTTTGAAATCTCTGTTCAGAATTTTTTCTAACCATTTTTTCTAGAACAACAGCAACTTTCTTATTTCCAATGGAAGGTAATTTATAGGATTTCGCATTTATTCTACTATCGGCTAACTCTTTTGGAATACTTCCTAATAATGCTTCAATTGCAACAAACCCTAATGAATATAAATCACACGTGTTATTATAACTTCCAACCAAAGCTTCTATTGCAGAATAATTCTTTGTTCCAACTGCAGTCATTCTTGTTGTACCATCATTACTAGTTTTTGCAGTATCGAGATCAATTAACGTAACTTTGCCATCATCACCAATAATAATATTTCCAGGTTTGATATCTCTGTGATATACTTCTCCTAATGCTAAATGTTGTCTAGGATCATGCAAATATTCTAAAGCATCTAACGTTCCATCAAGAATAGGTGTTAATTCTTCTAAACTCAATCTTCTTTCATCTAAAATTTCTTTTAAACTTTTTCCTTTAACATAAGTCTTTACAATAACAAATCTACTTTCATCAGAAAA
>CAYHOR010000144.1:0-2139 GCA_964358235.1 Candidatus Woesearchaeota archaeon | reverse complement strand
AAGAGAATGATCAAGTTGTAGATAGAAAAAATTTCTTTAATAATTTATCAGCATTATCTTTAAAACCTGAAAATGATAAACTTCTTAGAGCTATAAAGTTTTTTGGTCCAGAAGTTTTATTTATGGGAATGGCTGGAGCAAATTCTAATTATACTACTCTTACGGAAATTAAAACTCATGTTGATTGGTGGAAAAGATTTAGTTTAACAAATCCTCAAAGTATAATTCATATAAAAAGAAGATCCAAAAAAGAATATAAAAAGTCTTTAGAAGAAATTCTTGATAAAGATGGAGCTTCTCAAGTTTTAGAGGGTGATTGCATG
This sequence comes from Candidatus Woesearchaeota archaeon, assembly GCA_964358235.1. Lineage (GTDB taxonomy): Archaea > Nanobdellota > Nanobdellia > SCGC-AAA011-G17 > GW2011-AR17 > JAGVZZ01. The sequence goes on along the minus strand of CAYHOR010000144.1, from coordinate 1,816 downwards.
CAAACAAGATTTATGTATGAAACACTTTTGCACTCACCAATTTTTTACAATGATCCAGAAGCAGTTATTACTCATGAAAAATGTGAATCTAAAGGGGAAGAATGTTGTGAATATAGATTAACATTCAAACCTAAATCCAAAATTTATTCTTTATTATGGAATATGATTAGAGAAGGAATTGTTCAACTTTTAGGAGATAAAGATGCTAGGGAGCAATTATTTACTTATGAAGATCGAGTTAGAACTTTAATTAGTGAATCTAATAGATCAAGACTTTTAATTGTTGATAGGAATTTTAAATTAGAAAGAGCTTTAGAAGCTTTAAGAACTTCATATGATAATCGAAATGCTGAGTTTCAGGATTTAGTTAGTGCTAGAAGATCTTGGGAAGAAGCAATGGGTACTGTTCACGACGTAAAAAATTTAGCTTTAGATTCAGTAAATCAAGCTTATACTATTCAGAGAGAATGTTTAAAATTATTTGGTTCATTTAGACATTTAGAATTAGACTTTGATGTTTTGGAGCAAGAAATCAATAAACTTAAAGCTAAGAAAGATATAAGATCTTTAAAAAGATTAAACCTAGAAAAATTCTTAGAAAGATTTAGAGATAATCCTTATTTAAATGTTTCAGAAATTGATGATATGCGTGTAGATTATATTTCTCCATTATTTAGAGCAGTTAAAAAAGAACAATTTGATTCCAATAATATTGAACGTTTTGTTTCAATGAGGGGGGCTTTAATAGCAATTGAAGAAAAAGGAAATTTGGGTGGTGAAGGTTTAACTAATGTTTTAAAAAATCCTGATGTAAGAGAAAAGCCACAAGAATTCGATTATAAATCTTTTTGTTTAGCTGTTATTAATAGATTTGCAGTTTTATATCCTAAAGTTAGATTTGAAATGAATTTGGTAGATTATAATCTTAGAGGTAGACCTAGACAATTAGACGTGGCTTATTCTCAACTAATTGAAAATGGTATTAGGGAATGTCCTAAAAATGGAATAATCTATTTTCGAACATACTTTGAAGATTCATCTTTAGTTACTCAAATTTCCAATGAAGGTACTAACGTAGGTCAAGATATTGTGGAGAAATTAAACAGGGGCATTGAATTTACAACAAGAGGAGATCAAGGAACAGGTAGTGGAACTCAAATAGCTCGTGATATTATTGTTAATCTTCATGGTGGAAGAATAGCATATCAATCTAAATTTGAAGGCGGTTTAGAAGTGAATATAAAATATAATTTAAATATTTAAAAAAATTATAATGCAAATGCAGAATTACGGTTTAATGCTCTTTGATTAATAGGTGTATATTTTGTTCTATCATCAGCTATTTCCTCTAAGAAACTAGTTAAATTATCTCCTAATTCTGTAAATCTTGTAGCCTTTGTAAATACATAAATAGGTATATCTATATTTTCCAATAACCTTGGAGGAGGATTTTGTATTAATATATCTCCAAATGAAGAATGAATTACAATTGCATATAATAATTTTTTTTGAATTTCTTCAAATAATTCTAAACCACTTTTAGATTTACTTTTACTCTTAGTAGTATATTCATCTGTAGACAATTTCCAATCTAAAACTAAAATAGACCTATTTCCAAATCTGGTTTGTGCAAGTGCATTAGGATCTTCAACATCAATTCCAGTTAATGTCTCTGAATCTTTTAATGATCTTAATACAGTAGCTCTAATAGATTTTTCATCATCAACAACATATACTTCGTATTTTTCCATTTTTCATATCCTCCTTAGGATTTTATCTACTATTCAGTCACGATAAAACTTATATTTAAACCTTT
>CAYHOR010000143.1:0-2160 GCA_964358235.1 Candidatus Woesearchaeota archaeon | reverse complement strand
AACTAATAAATTTTATCAAAGAACCTTTTATTGATGCAATAATTAAAAAAGATGGAGAAAAATCATTTTATGAATATGTTCTGGCAATTAAAAATAAAACAACACTAAAGAATATTATTAATTTAGCTTATAAAGAAAATAATGAAATTATTATTAATAAAACCTATAACAAAGGAGAAGAACTAAATTTAGATGAATTACCAAGTTTGAATTTTACTTTTTTAGATAAATACAAAGATAAATATAATGAAAACTTCAAAAAACATGATTATTATAAAAAAGGTTATACTAAATTTATTTCTTTAGAATCACAAAGAGGATGTGCAAAAGTTGTAACATTAAAAGGAAGATGTTCTTTTTGTGCAAGATTAGATTTAGGACTAAGAAGATTGTCTCCAAAAGAATTCTGGAAAAGAATAGGATTGTTAATTGATAATAATGGAAAGACTATGATTTGGGATGTTTCTGATTCATTCACAGGTAAATTAAATAAAGAAGATGATTGGTTAAAACAAGTATCAATAGAAAAACCTAAAGAATTGAAAGAAAAAGTTTTTTTTAAAATTTTTGCAAGAAGTGATGAAATCACTGATGAAGTCTGTAAATATTTAATAGAAATTGGTGTTAAAGAAGTATTTATTGGTATAGAATCAGGAGATCAAAGAATATTAGATTTAGCAAATAAACAAACTAAAGTTGAGGATAATTTAAGATCTGTAATATTATTAAAAAAATATAATATTGAATGTTATATTAGTTTAGTTTATGCAATGTTTGGTGAAACTAAAGAATCCTTAAAAAATACCTACAACCATATTCAAGAATTAATAAAAAATGGAAAAATTTGTGGAATTGGAGCAAGATTACTCTTTCCATTAAAAAGCTCATTTGATGGGCAAAGATTACAATCAAGACTCAAAGAAGAAAATATAAATTTAGAAATTTATAAAGATAATAATAATAATAATATAGTTGAAGATCTTTGGATTAAATATTGCACTTATGTTAAATTAGAAGAGGTTTTACAAATACATTTAATGATTCAAGAATTAGCTGGTAAGTATAAAATTAAGATTAATAATATTAGAAGAGTTCAACAAACATTCAAATGATTTATAAATCCTTTATATATTCTTGAGTATATATGTGCAAGAACTGTGATACGAAACCTGTAATAAAATTATACTCTGGAGAAAAGTTATGCAAGAGATGTTTCTTAGAATATTTTGAAAGGAAAGTTAGGAAGATTATTAGAGTAAATAATTTGATTGATAAAAAAGATAATATTGTTGTAGCAGTTTCAGGCGGCAAAGATTCGTTGAGTGTATTAAATATTTTATGCTCAATTTACAAAGATAATAAAAATATCAAAATTTCAGGGTTATTAATTGATGAAGGAATAAAAGGTTACAGAGATAAATGTATAGATGAGACAAAGAAGTTTTGCAAGAAAATAAAAATTCCATTAAAGATAATTTCATTTAAAGAAGAGTTTGGGTTCACGTTAGACAAGATTGTTAAAGGAAGAAGGCCTTGCAGTGTTTGTGGAGTATTAAGAAGAAATTTGATAAACACTGGTGCGAGAAGTTTAGGTGCGAAAAAGTTAGTTACAGGGCATAATTTAGATGATGAAGCTCAGACAATTTTAATGAATCAGTTTAGAAAAAATGTTGAAGCTTCTGCCAGGCTAGGGCCTATAACTGGTGTTGAGGATAATGAGAGTTTTGTAAAAAGAGTTAAACCATTTTATTTTATGACAGAGAAAGAAATTATGACTTATGCGTTCTTGAAAGAATTAAAGAGAGATTTTACAGAGTGTCCATACACTGAAGACAGTTACAGAGCCAGCATAAGAGATATGTTAAATTCATTTGAAGAAAAATATCCTGGAACAAAGAATTCTATAGTTAGTTCATTCTTGGAAATATTACCATTATTAAAAAAAGCTGAGAGAGTTGGAAAAATAAAAAAATGTAAAAATTGTGGCGAACCAGCTTCAAAAGAAGTTTGTCAAAAATGCAAAGTGTTAGAGGAAATTAAATCTTTTAAGCATTGATTATCTAAAAATTTACTTTCTAACAGTGTCTGACTTTGTTGCTAAAGGCTTTTACAGATTAAATTTCTACAAAAACTATGAAAGCGGGAAATCTTCTCTTATAA
>CAYHOR010000142.1:0-2197 GCA_964358235.1 Candidatus Woesearchaeota archaeon | reverse complement strand
TACCTAATACTAAAATTAGAATATAAGATTTTTCTCAGAAACCTTTAAAAACAGCCAAAATATGAATTCTTTGATAAAAAGGTGAATATTTTTGACTCAAATAACTAAGATTTCCATGAGAGGATTCAAGTCTTTTGCGAAGAAGACAGAAGTACCATTAATGCAGGGTTTTAACTGCGTACTGGGACCAAACGGAAATGGAAAAAGCTTAATGGGAAATAGTAATATACTTATCGTCGATAAAGGGCTAGTGAAAATTGGGGATATTGTTGAAAAAGAAATAAAAAATTCTAATGAAATAAAAACATTGAAAGATGGAGTTTATGTTAATTCTTCTGGAATAAAAATTTTAACAATTAATCAAGAAACTATGAAACAAGAAATAAAAGAAGTTTCAAAGTTTATTAGAAGAGAAGGAGATCCAGAATTATACGAAATAAAAACAAAATCTGGAAAAAAATTGACTGCAACAGGTTGCCATCCAGTAATAAGTTATAAAGGGCATGTTGTAAGAAGTTGTAAAATTTCTGAACTAAAAGAAAATGATCGAATAAGTGCTCCAAGAATAATTAAAGGAGATTACAATTATCATAATCCTGAATTAGCTAGATTATTTGGTTATATTATTGGTGATGGTTCTGTTACTCAAGGTCAAAATCATTTTATAAATATGGATGAAGAATTGCTTAAGGATTATAAAGAATTAATGAAATCACAATTTGGCAGAGAAAAATTTAATGTTTATCAAAAGGGAAAAGCTATTGATTTAAACTTTTACAATAAAGAAATATTTTCTTACTTTCAAAATAAATTTAATACTACAGAAAAAATAGGAATTAAAAAAAATATTCCTTCAGAGTTTATGTTTGCAGATAATGAAACTGTGGGAAATTTATTAGCAGGTTTGTATGATACTGACGGGCATTTTCATAAAGATGGAAAACATATAGAATTTTCTAATAAAAATGAAAACCTTGTAGACCAAATACAGATGTTATTGTTAAGGTTTGGAATTATAAGTGTAAAAAAAGAAAAATTAAAGTATGCAACAAATACTGAAAAGAAAACAAAAAGAAAATATTATTATTTATATGTTTACGGAAATGAAAATTATAAGAAATTTCAAGAGAACATTCCTATTAGAGTCAAACATAAGAAAGAGTCTTTGAAATTGGGAATAAAAAATATAAAAGCAAATAATAATATGGATTTATTACCACAAGAAGTAAATAAGACTATCAAAGAAACAGTAAAATTATTAGGATTAAAAGTTAAATGTTTAAAGAAAAAATATCCCTCATTAGCAGCTTATGTTGAAGACAGATGTTGTCCATCCAGAGAAGGAGTTTACAATATTGTAGATTTGTTTTTAGATAGATGGTTTGAGTTATATAATGTTTATGTCAGTATGGAATTTGAAGTCAAAGAATTAACAGATACTATGGAAGTTATGAATGTTTCTTCAACAAGCTGTGCTCAAGCTATTGGTGTACAGAAGAATGTTATTTGTGATTACTGGGCTAAAGAAAAATTCAAACCTAATACTAAAAATCATTTGGCTTTTTATCATCATTTAAGAGAAGTTTTATCATTTAAATTAAATAGTTCAAAATTTTTAATAAATCAATTAAACAAATTATCTTGTTCGGATATATTCTGGGATGAGATTGTTTCAATAAAAAAAGTTCCTGGAGAAAAATATGTTTATGATTTGACTATTGAAGGTACTCATAATTTTATTGCGGAAGGATTGTATGCACACAACAGCAACGTCGTCGATGCAATTTGTTTTGTTCTAGGAAAAAGTTCTGCAAGAGATTTAAGAGCTGAAAAATCTGCAAATTTAATTTACAACGGCGGAAAGAATGGTAAGCCGGCTTCAGAAGCTGAAGTAGAAATTGAATTTGATAATTCTGAGAAGACGTTTCCAATTGATGATAAAGTTGTTAGAATAAAAAGAGTTGTCAAACAAACTGGAAACAGCACATATTATATTAATGATAAAGTTATGACCAGACAACAAGTTTTAGATGTTTTATCTGTAGCTAGAATCGACCCTGATGGGCATAATATTGTTCTGCAGGGTGATATTGTACATTTTATGGAGATGAAGCCTGTTGAAAGACGAGAAATTATTGAAGACATTGCTGGAATTTCTATGTTTGAAGAAAAAAAACAGAAGGCTATGAATGAATTA
>CAYHOR010000141.1:0-2221 GCA_964358235.1 Candidatus Woesearchaeota archaeon | reverse complement strand
TGTGCATATACTTTATCAATTTGAACTGATATGTTATACAGTTTTTGATCTAATATATCCTATATAATAAATTATACCATTAGTATAAAAATTAATATTACATTATTTTATTTTTAATATTATTATTACTTGTTCAGCTTCAGCAACATCTGCGACAACTTCTGGTGGTAGTCTAGATAATAAATATTCATTAAGAGCTAAAAATTTAGAATCTACATTAAAAAAAATGAAATCAGATGTTCTTTCAGCATATGAAGAAATGGAAGAAATAGCAAAAGAAATTGATAAAAAATTAAATTTATAAAATATGTTTTTCATGAACTGTCTTATAGCTATACAATTCTTGTGCACTGAACCATAATCCTATCTCATATTCGGAATCTTTTGCATTTGCTGAAGCATGAATTATATTTTTTACAGCAATTTTATTTTTATCTGCTAATGCATAAGTGTAATGTGAATAATCTCCTCTGATAGTCCCTGGCATAGCTTGCTTAGGTTCAGTAGGTCCAGTCATTTTTCTTACATTTTCAATAGAATTTACACCTTCTAATACAAATGCAATTACTGGTCCATCAGTCATAGCTTTAACATTTCCCATTAATATTTCAATTCCATGTCTAGTTTCAACATCATAATAGTGCTTCTTGAAAAAATCTCCTTCAGGCCACACCATTTTCATTCCTACAACTTTTAATCCAACTCTTTCAAATCTTGATAATATCTCACCACAAAATTGTCTTTGAACACAGTCTGGTTTTAAAATAACTAAAGTTCTTTCTATCATTTTAAGCCTCCATAAATTCAGATTTTTTTTGAATTATATAAAATTAACTAATCACAATTTCTTCTAATTAAAGGTAATTCTAAAAGATTATTTATATCAGGATGGATTTCTCCAGGGAAATATACTTGTCTTTTTGCAAATTGTGAATCTTTTTCAATATTTGTTGTTAATTCATCCCAAGTTGGAGATTTATTTATTCCTCTTAAAACTAATCTAAACATATGTGAGTTGTTCGAAGAATTACCTTTTCCAATATTTCCAATAACTGCTCTATGTCTTGATTCCCATTTTCCTGGATATTTATATGCACTCCAGCATCCTCCTAATAAATATAATACATTATCATCTTCATGTTCTTTAGATTCATTAAATAAATCTTCCATTTCACATTGATGACCTCTTAGTGCAATGATATCATATAATTTATTTTTTGGTATTTTGCCTTTTATATATACATCAACTTTAATTCCATAAATTATTCCAGAAGCAGATTTATTATGTTTATTAAAACTCATAGAATAATTTAATGATCGAATATTGGGATCTAAAGTATTTAGTACAGCATAATATTCTGCTTCATCATTGCATAAAATTAATGCTTTATCTACATCTTTAAATCTTTCAATAGTGTAAGTATAAGGCTCTGGATCAATATAGTCTTTATTTTGACAGCCTACTAATAAAGCAAATCCTAATAATATTCTTTTTAAAGCCATATTTTTTTAAAATATCATCTATATATAAAATTAACTAAAAAAAAGAATTTATTTTTTCTTAGCAGAGGTCACCCATTTTGTATCATGAGCTTTTCTGTTGAATTTATTTACGTGCTTCTCACATTTCCTAGAACAGAAATTTACTACTTTTCCAGTCTTATAAACAAAAATTAGACCAGTTCCAGGATTAATTTCCTGCCCGCAAAATACGCATTTTACCATTTTAAGCCTTACCTTTGTTTAGTTTTCTAGCTTCAATTTCTGTCTCTCGAAGCATTAATATGTCTTTTAATCTAATTGGACCTTTAACATTTCTAGCGAGAATTTTGTTAGCATCTCTGCCTTCTAAGATTTTACATCTTACTTGAATAATTTCTCCTCTAGTTCCTGTTCTCCCAATAATTTCTTCAACTCTAGCTGGAACTGCCTCAGTAAATGTAACTTTAGAAACTCTTGCCTCTTGTTGAGGTTGTTGCGGTGTTGCAACAGCTTCTTTACCTTTCTTGTTATCTTGTTCTTTCTTAACTGGTGCCATTTTCTCCACTTAAAGCGTCAGAGATTTGTTTTATTAAGTTCTTTGCTTCGCCTTCTTGTACAATAGCTACAGAACTTGTACCTATAGTCATTCCAGCTGCTGTTCCTAATTCATTTTTGCTTGGTACACTTACCATAGGAATTTTCTTTTCTTTACATAATGGTCCTAAGTGCATAATAATTT
>CAYHOR010000140.1:0-2232 GCA_964358235.1 Candidatus Woesearchaeota archaeon | reverse complement strand
AAATTATAGGAAAAAAAGGACAGAAGATCTCTAGAGATAAATATGGAAAAGATTTTCAAAAAGTTTTTTGGGGAAAAGCAATAAATAGCCTAGAAAATAAATATGGAAAAGACTGGAGCAAGGTTGTAGGAAAAAAAGGTCTTCTTGCTCAAAAAAATAAATTAGGTAAAAATTGGGCAAAAATAGTTATGAAAAATGCACGTAAGGGGCAAATAAAGAAATATGGCTCTAACTGGGCAAAAGTTATATCCAAAAAAGGTGCAAGAATATTAAAAAAGAAGTATGGCTCTCACTATTTAGAAATATTGGGAAAAAGAGGGATTTTAAAAGCAAATAAAAAATTAACAAAACAAGAGAAACAGATCTGTTCTAGTCTAATAATTAGAAATATTCCTTATGAAACTCATTGTATAAAAGAGAATAAAGAATATGATATAATAATTCCTAACTTAAAAGATCCTCAAATTATTATTGAGTGTACTGAAGGAAATTTAACAGTACCTAATGCTTATACAAAAATAATGCAATTAATCGGGCAAAAGGAAGCTTTTCCTAATAAGGTTCATATTTTTGTTACTAAAAAAAATAAGAATTGTAATTCTTTTAATCCAGCTATATATGATTTCTTTAGAGATAGGGATATTATTGTTTTTTGGGATAATGATATAGAAAAAATGAGCGGAATGATAGAAGAATATATTTTTAATAAATCTGAAAGAGTTTTAGATTATAAGTATGATCTAAATTCTGAAAGAAAACGATACAATCAATTATCTTATTACGGAGCTTTATCTCAAAAAAATAAAGAAACAGCCAGTGAGTATAAATTGGATTTAATACTAAAAAAGATTAGTTCTAATTATGAAAAACAATATATTTACAAAACTATTTACAATAATTTTTTAGCAATAGATTTTTACGAAAAATTAGGCTCTTCTAAGATATTCTATGAAATCACAACCGCAAAATCAGTAACTGCTTTGCGTTCTCTCGCTGGGAAGTTAGTTTTTTTAAAGAATTTAGATCCGAGCCTAAAATTAGTTGTGATATTAACAAAAATCAAGAGAAAGAATAATACTAGAGAACATGAAATAATTTTTAAGTATGCAGATATAGTTTTGCTAAGCAAAGATTTTAATGAAAAAAATCTGATTTATGCCAGATCTCAAATAACCAATTCTACTAAAAATTCAAGTTAGATAATACTTCTTTAGGATTAAATTTATTTAAATCTTCTAATTTTTGACCCGTTCCTATCAGTATTATTGGTTTTTTCAATACATATGAAACAGAAATCATAGCTCCGCCTTTATCATCAATATCGGTTTTTGTTAAAATCACTCCATCTATACCAACAATTTTATCAAAGTTAACTGCCTGTTCAATTGCATCGTTTCCAGTAATACTCTCAGCAATAAATATTTTCAAATCCGGTTTTGAAACTTTTATTATTTTTTGGAGTTCATTCATAAGATCTTTATCATTATGCTGTCTTCCAGAAGTATCTAACAGGACTACATCAATATTATGGGCTTTTGCAAAAGCAACAGTATCAAAACATACTGCTGCAGGATCAGATCCATAATTTTGTTTTATTACTTTGATATTTAGTTTTTTACCCCAATCTTCTAATTGTTCTATTGCAGCTTTTCTAAAACAGTCTCCTGCACCAAATACGACTGACAAATTGTTTTTTTGTAATAAATATGCAAATTTAGATAATGTTGTAGTTTTTCCGGCTCCATTAACACCAAAAAAAGCAATCACATAAGGCTTTTTGCTCTTAACCTTCTTAATTAAATCAAACTCATCAAACTCTAAAATATCATTAATGCTTGCTTTTAGACTATCACTTATAACTTTTTCAACTTCTCCTCTTCTTAAAGGAACATCAACTAACTTACTTTTCAAATCTTCTTTAATTTTTCCTATAACTTCAAATGCAACATTGCTTTCTAATAATTCAACTTCTAAATCCCAGAACAATTCATCAAACTGAGCTTCAGAAATCTTTTTAGTGGTGATAACTTCAGTAACTTTGGATAAAAACCCTTTTTTTTCTTCGATAACTTCTTTGTATTCTTCTTTTTTTGGTTCTTCTTTAACAATAACTTTCTTCTCAACTTTCTTTTTTTCAACTTTAACTTCTTTAACAACTTCTTTCTTTTCTACAACAACTTCTTCTTCCTTTATTTCTTCAGCTTCATCATCAAACCGTTTAGTAACAGTTGA
>CAYHOR010000139.1:0-2242 GCA_964358235.1 Candidatus Woesearchaeota archaeon | reverse complement strand
GCAAAGAGAAAATTAAAGTCTCTTTCAGGACGAGAAAGACGGTTCATGTCGGGCTACAATCATTTGCTGGCAAAGAAAATTGCATCGTTACCTTATGGTGCATTTGCAATGGAAGATTTGAAAGGGATTAGAAAAGGAAGAAAGGGAAAAGTGTTCAACAGGAAAATAAGTAATTGGGCTTATTTTCAGTTTAGAAAAATATTGGAATACAAAGCACAAGAACAAGGAAAACAAGTTATTCTTGTTGATCCAAAGTTTACTTCTCAAGAATGTTTTTCGTGTGGACACACTGATAAAAATAACAGAACTAAAAGTAATTTTCATTGCAAAGAATGTGGATTTCAATGTCATGCAGATTTGAATGCGAGTAAAAACATTTCTCGAAGAGGATATATAATCTTCTTTGGGCAGGCTGTTGTAAACCAGCCATATATCTCAAACTATGAAATCAAGAGATAGAGTTTAGAGATAATGAATAAATCTATTCAGGTTTACAAAACTACCTAATCTCTTCTAAAATAGTAAATATAACAAATTAGACAAAGCTGAAACCACTAAAGAAGCCTTTAAACTGGCAAAAATGAGCATAAACAACAAAATAAATACTTCTCCAGCTCTTAAAGCTGTTTCTCTAAAGAATATAAATCCAGCAATTTCTTCTTTTTTAGCTCTTTTATAAGTCTTAGCTAATAATGGAACATCAACACCAGTCATCAAAACACTATCCAATAAACCTATAGTAAATATACTCCAAATATCCCAAGCAAAAATTCTCAAACCAGAAAATACAGCACCAATTGGAGCAAACAATCTGATCATTTTACTCTTTCCAAAGGTATCAGAATATTTTCCAACAACATAGCACATAATTCCTATTAACATAGTAGACAAAGTAGCCAACCAACCAAGAGACATATAACTTTGTAAAATCAAATAAACAAATATAGGCCAAAATACAGTTAATACAGTGCTTCTAATACCTTGAGAAAAATACCCTAAAAAATATTTAATATACTCTTTTTTAAAATATTTCTTTAAATTGAATGAAGTTTTAGGATATTCATCCTTTGAAAATAACAAAGGTAAAAATGAAATAATAAATAAGGATAAAGCAACACTAAACATTATATTAAATCCAAAATATTTTATTAACAAAGCACCTAACATAGGCCCAGTAACAGCACCTATAATACTTGAAAAACTTAATATTCCAGATTGTTTTCCAATATTTTTTTTATGAGCATGTAACGCAAAATCTACATGAAATCCTATCCAAAATAATCCAAAACTAAATCCTTGAATAAATGCAATATAAAATAATAGTGAAGAATAATCTTTTAAAAAAATCAGCATAACAAAACTGGCTATTAAGAAAAAATAACTATATATCATAGAATGACGAACACCAAATTTAGATACTACTTTTAATGCAGCAACTCCAGATAATGCAAATGCAATAGTCATTAAACCATAAAATAAAATAACTTCTCGTAAACCATAACCTAATTCAACATATAAAAATAAAGGTAAAAATATCCCAATCATAGAGAATCCTAAAGCTCTAAACGCCAACAAGAAATACATTTCAAATAAATCATTTTTTAATAAATGAAAATACCTATGAACATATCCATTCAACATAAATAAATCAAGTACTAATTAATTTATAAAGTTAATCAAAACATTTATATTAAAACAAATCTTTAAATTATCCATGAAAGAAATTCTTACTCAAATAAAACCTTCTTCTGAAGAAAAAAAAGAAGTAAATAAACTCTTTCAAAAATATAAATCATTAATTAAAATTCCAAAAACAAAAGTTATTCTTGGAGGTTCATCAGCAAAAGGAACTTTCTTGAAAGGAAATCATGATATTGATATTTATGTAAAATTTGATAAAAAAACTTATTCAAAAAAAAACTTGTCAGAAATATTAGCTAAATATATTAAAACTGCTAGCAAAGTTCATGGAAGTCGAGATTATTTTCAAATTTCAGAAAAAAATTATACTATAGAAATAATTCCTATTCTTGATATAAAAAATGTAAATTTTGCTGAAAATATTACAGATATATCTCCTTTTCATACTAAATTTGTATTAAAAAATAAAAAATATATTGATGATATAATGCTTGTTAAAGCTTTTGCAAAAGCTAATGGATTTTACGGAGCGGAATCATATATTCAAGGATTTTCAGGTTATATATGTGAAATCCTTACTGTTTACTACGGCTCTTTTTTA
>CAYHOR010000138.1:0-2265 GCA_964358235.1 Candidatus Woesearchaeota archaeon | reverse complement strand
GCCTTGACATCCAAATTAAATTTTGTATTCTTCAATAATTCTTTTGACATTTTTTCTTACCTTCTCGCATGTTTCTTTATCTATTGAAATGGAATAAGTTGGATATTATTGATTAGTTTATCTTTGTCCATGTGGGTATTACAAACATCAAAGTTATTTATTAAGATTTATGTTGGTATTACAAACAGTAGCTTTCTATAACATCTTTTTCCATAAAATGCATTTCTCCAGGAATAATTATACATTGAGGAAATTTGTTTAATGATTTTATATTCTTTGCTTCAGTATATATTATAGTAGGATTGTTTGAGCCTAATTGAGCACAAACTACAACTTTTGTATCTTTAGAAAAACCTTGATCAAACAATTTTTTTAATGCTTCACTAGATTCCATAAATTTATTTTCCTTAGGAACCAAGTCTAGCAAACATAAAGTGTGCAGAGGATAATTCTTTTTTATAACGTCAAAAGGAGTTTTAGATTCGTGAAATGGAATTGAAGTAGTTTTACCAAATTTGTATAATTCTAAACCTGTAATCCCTACTGCATTCAAAATTGATGCATTGTTAACAACTTTTACTTTTATTCCAGCTTCTTTTGCTTGCATGTAAAGTGCGATATGAGTTGTTGCAGAAAAAACATCACCAATAATTAATAAAGAAACATTAGTTGCCATAGCTTGGTTAATTAATATTTTACCATCTTCTACAAATTCACGTTCGGCTAATTGGATTTTTTTATTGTATAATTTTTCTAAGTCTTGGATTGAACATTGTAATTTGGAAGTATAATTTTCCAAGTATATGAAATCTGAAGTTTTGATTAGTTCTAAACCTTTTAATGAAATATCCTTTTCATCATTTAAGCCTATGCCTATGAGATTTAACATAATTTTTAATTAAAAGAAGTGAATATAAAAATCTATTTATTAGATTCTTCTCCCAATAAACCCTCAAGACCAGAAATTATTCTAGTTTTATCAGGAATAAGCCCTTTTTGGAATACTTGATATAATTTAGCTGTATAAGAATCATATAAACTCTGCCAAGCATCATTACAATCTATATTAGAAGGATTAGAAGGTTCGAATAACCTTTCTTTTCCAAGTTCATAATTCTCAAGAAAAGATAATTTTGTGTCTCTTTTAAGAAATTTATATAATTCTAAAGCTTCTGCAGCAGTTATTCCCATATGACCATTAAGCTTTCTAGAAACATTTGGTGCAGACAGATTTAATGCTTCACAAATATCTTTTTACTTATAACCTTTACCTCGATAAACATTATTAACAATCTCTGTCTCAGTTAATGATAATCTTTTTAATCTTGACATATTAAGTATTTTGGAATAATAGGAATATATAAACTTTTCGGTTAGTAATTACTTTTAAGTGGTTAATTTGTTAGAAATAAATGTATTCAAAAGGTATATAAAGGGTAATTCATTACTTATAGTCGGCGAGAGAAGAGAAGGAAGAGAGTTTTCTCGGGTTTAACATGAAGTTAAAAGCTTTGATACCGAGTTTGAGAGAAAAAAAGCGATATGTTGCTTTTGAGATTCAGACCGAAAAAAAATTAGAATTTGATGAGGCCAAAAAGTCTGTAGAGAGTTCTATAAAAGAATTTTTAGGGGATTTAGGTATGGCTAGATCAGGAATAATTTTTATGAAAGATTGGAAAGATAACAAGGGAATAATAAAAGTTAATACTAATTTTGTCGACGAAATAAAAGCTTCGTTAGCATTAATAAAAGATGTTAATCAAAATAAAGCAAAAGTAAGAAGTTTGCTAGTATCAGGATCAATAGATAAAGTAAGGAGTGGATGCTTCTAAAGGAGGAAAAATGGAAGGAACTAATCAAATGATGGGGTATGATAGGGCAAGCACTATGTTCAGCCCAGATGGAAGATTATTACAAGTAGAGTATGCTAAAGAGGCTGTAAAACAAGGATCAACTGCAATTGCAATGGTTTGCAAAGATGGTGTTGTTATTGTAGCAGATAAAAGAATTGCGGATAAATTAATTGTGCCTGATTCAGTAGAGAAAGTTTTCCAAGTAGACAAACATATTGGAGCTACAGCTACAGGTTATGTTATGGATGGAAGAATTTTAGTTGAGAGAGCAAGATTAATTTCACAGCAACATCAGATAACTTATGCGACGCAAATTGATACTGTAACGTTAGTAAAAGAAATTTCAGATATTTATCAATCATATACACAATATGGTGGCGCTAGACCATTTGGAGTTTCAATATTATTCATT
>CAYHOR010000137.1:0-2278 GCA_964358235.1 Candidatus Woesearchaeota archaeon | reverse complement strand
CAAGATTCAAAATTTTATTAGGTGCAAGTGGATTTCTGGCGAGATTATCTTAAGAGATTTAGAACTTGTAGTATTAGAAAATCTTGGAGAAGTAGTTTATTTTAATCAAGGAAGATTAATGGTTGTTAAATATGAAGACAAACCAGTCTTAGCAAATTATTCTGAAGCTAGAAAAGATCCTGATCGTGAAGGACAAGCAATACCTATACAAAGTGAATTAATTACTGTAAAAAAAGTTTTAAGTTTAACATATTTTGAACATTTTGATTTGAGACCACAAAGCTTAAGTTGGTTAACAAAAAAAGCTAGAATTGTTGAAAGACCAGAAGTAGATGCTGAAGAACTTAAGAGATTAAGAGAAAACGAAGAAATTCTAAATAATAATTGGGTAGATAGAACTCAAAGAATTTTAGCGTTTGTTCAAGACATTAAGGATAATATAATAGATATTGATGACTTAACCTTTTCTGAAAGAAATGAAGTAATAGAATCAGGATTACTATAATTTTAAATAAAAGTAAATTATTTCTATTTTATGAATAATCTTATTTTTGGAGGACTTGTAGCTTTGGTTTCTGGTTGTGCTACTTTTAATCAATTAAGAGAAATACAAGAAAGTTGGATAACAGTTTATGAAGAAAATGTGTCTGGAGAAGGAACTTATTCTATTTTAAAAACTAATGATGGAAAATGTTTTTTTAATTATGACGCCGATTTAGGAAATAATGCTCTTGAATATGGCTTAGACAAAGAAAGAGAAATTTGGCATAGATCCGAAGTTAGAAAAGCATGTGATTAAGAAAAGAATTTAAATTCTAATAATAATTCAAGGTTATGATTAAAAAGATAATTATTATATTTTTATTAATAATCTTAGTAGGATGTTCAGTTGAGAAAGAAGATTATTCCATTGTTGAAAAAGAAGAAATAACTGGTGAGATTGAATATACCTTAGAGGATTCCAAAGTTTATACTGTTGAAGGAAAAAAAATTTTGTTAGAAAGTTATTTTGTAAAGAATCCTACTTCTGGAAATAACTGGGAAGTTGAAGTATATAGGTTAAACAAAGAGGAAATTTATCCCGGATTAATATTAACACCTGGAGGAAAAGGAGGTATAAGCGAATTTAGTGTGAAAAAATTCTCTCCTAATGAAGAATATACTATTGCAGAGAAATATGCTTCAGAAGGATTTGTAACTTTAATTTTTGGTGCTGAAGGAAGAAGTGAGAGTGAAGGTGAAGAAGATTATAATGGTTATATAGATCAAGATGGATTGTATCAGTTATATAGATTTTTAGATGCAAGAGAAGATGTTAATAATATTGGATTTGTTTCATTTTCTTATGGTGTTGCCATGGTTTCGGGAATGTTAGGAAGATATCAAGTTCCAGCAGCATTTTATATTGAATGGGAAGGACCTGTTGATAGATATTATGTTACAGTCGGATGCAGAGGTGTTAATACGAATGAAGATTCTGCAATAAAATTAGGAATTAGTTGTTCAGATGATGAATATTGGAGTGAAAGAGAAGCATTAAGGTTTGTGCCATATTTTAAAGTTAATAAATTTATGATAATACAATCTAAAGATGATCATGTACAATCTACAATACAACATTCTGTGGATATAAATAATTTAGCTATAAAATATTTAGATTATGTTATAATAAATAATGGTGAAATTAATGTTGAATATACTGTTGATACTCTACCAGTTATAGAAGATAAAGAAGCTGTTCTATTAATATTAGATTCTGCCAAGGAGTTTGCAAAATAATGGGAGAATATACTTCAGACCAGAGAAAAAGTAAAAAAGAAAAGAAATTAAAAAGAAAATATAGAGTCTATAAAAAAGGTGGACATCTTAGAGGATTGAAATAATTTTATTCATCTTAATTGCATCATTTAATGGATCTGTACTTTCACAGATTATTGTTGAGTTTATTTTGTATTCTTTTAATAAAGTAAATATCTCTTTTGCTTCTTTTAAATCTACTAAAATATGTTTTTTTTCTCCTTTATCAGTCCATTCTATTCCTGAATAATGGCAATGGATATGTTTGAAAGATTTTACTTGTTTGATATAATCTTCATAATTTATTTTTCCCAAGTTTCTGGCTTTAAGATGAGCTAAATCTAAACAAAACGAACATTTTGTATCTTTAACAAGTTGCATAATTTCTTCAAATGAACCAAATACATTTATCTTTCCCATAACTTCGGGACATAGGTTAACTTTAATTTCTTTTTCTTTAAGAGTTTCTTGGAGTTCTAAA
>CAYHOR010000136.1:0-2292 GCA_964358235.1 Candidatus Woesearchaeota archaeon | reverse complement strand
TGAAATATGCCGGCGTTATGACGGGCCACGGATATCAAAATGTTGGAGAGTATAGAGTTCCTTTCAGAAGCAGACTTAGCTTGGACAAAAGTAAAAGAAAAAAGAGAAGAAGGACAAGCAACAGTTTTTGATCTGAACATAGAAGAATATCACAATTTTATTGGTGGACATGGCCCATTAGTCCTACATAATTCAACTATCGCTCTTGTTATTGCAAAAGAACTTTACAAAGATACATGGAAACAAAATTTTTTAGAGCTGAATGCGAGCGATGACAGAGGTATCGACGTTGTAAGAAACACAATCAAAGAATTTGCAAAAACAAAATCTATGGGTAATGTCCCATTCAAAATAATTTTTCTTGATGAATGTGATTCACTGACAAAAGAAGCTCAACAAGCATTGAGACGTACAATGGAAAACTTTGTAATGGGGACTAGATTTTTGCTTTCATGCAACTATTCATCAAAAATTATCGATCCAATACAAAGTCGATGTACAGTTTTTAGATTCAAACCATTGACTGTTGAAGATATAAATGATTATGTTAAAAAAATAGCAGAAAAAGAATCTTTAGAAGTAACAGATGAGACAGTCAAAGCTTTGGTAGATTTAAGCAATGGTGACGTTAGAAAAATAACAAATATTATGCAAAGTTGCGCTTCAATAAATAAAAATATTACTCCAGAACTGATATATTCATTAGTCTCGGCCGCAGAACCAAAAGAAATTAAAGATATAATTAATTTAGCAATAAGTAGACAGTTCATAAAAGCCAGATCATTATTGTTGGATACAATGCTTAAACACGGACTATCAGGATTAGATATTTTAAAACAAATTCAAAAAGAAACATTGGAAATGACTGAAATTAAAGAAGAAAAAAGAATAGATTTGGTAGATAAATGTGGAGAAATAGAATTTAGAATGGTCGAAGGGTCAGACGAATTTGTACAACTAGAAGCATTATTGGCATTCTACGCAAAATGATTCCATGGACAAAAAAATATGAACCTCAATTAACTAAAGATATTGTAGGGCAGGAATTAAGTATATTCAAAATAAAAGAAGGAATTAAATTAAAGAAACCAATTCTCATTTATGGCCCAACAGGTACTGGAAAAACATCTGCAGCTGAAGTTATTGGCAAAGAATTAAAATTAGAATTATTTGAAGTCAACTCTTCAGATCAAAGAAATAAAGAAAGTATTCAATCTGTTTTAGGGAACTCTATTACTCAACAAAGTTTATTTTCAAAAGGAAAATTAATTATTATTGATGATATTGATGCATTATCAGGAACTAAAGACAGAGGTGGACTTCCAACAATAGAAGGATTATTAGATATTTGTAAACATCCAATACTCATTACTTGTATAGACCCTTGGGAGGATAAATTTTCCAAATTAAGACGAAAATGTGTTCTGGTGGAATTTCAATCAATAAAAAAAGATCAAATGTTTTTAAGATTGAAAAGAATTTTGGAGGAAGAAAATATTCCTTGTCAAGATAAAGATATCCAAGAAATTGTAAAAAATAGTAAAGGAGATTTGAGAGCAGCAATAAACGACTTGCAGACATTTAGTATTACAAAAACAGTCAGTGAAGATAAAAACGAACGAGATAAAAGTGAAGATATATTTTACTGCCTAAGAAAAGTTCTAAAAAGTAAGAAATGGGAGGAAGTGACAAACGTTTTTGATAAAGCTGATGAAGATATAGATGAATGTTTATTATGGCTGGATGAAAATTTGCCTAAAGAATATAATTCTGAAGATTTAAAAAAAGCTTATAATTATATTTCAAAAGCAGATGTGTATAAAGGAAGAATTAGAAGATGGCAGCATTGGAGATTTTTAGTTTACATTAATTTATTATTAACTTCTGGCGTTGCATTCTCTAAAAAAGAAACTAATATTATCTCAGTAGAATACACAAGAACTACAAGATTGTTAAAATTATGGCAAGCAAATATGCGTAATGCAAAAAAGAAATCTATTTGTGATAAAATTGCAACAGCAACTCACACTTCAAAAAAAAGAGCATTGAGAGATTCATTTCCATATCTTAAAAATATTCTAAAAGATCCCGTTTTAATCCAAGAATTAAATTTAGATGAAGATGAAATAGAATGGATTAACAAATAATTAACTCTTTTTTAATAAATTCTTAACTAATTCCATTCTTTCCATTAAAATTTGATCTCTTAAATTCAATAAATGAGGATAAACTTCTTGTCTTTCAGATTCAGTTAAATGCTTGAACAATGGTTGAGATTCTATATAAAAAAAT
>CAYHOR010000135.1:0-2345 GCA_964358235.1 Candidatus Woesearchaeota archaeon | reverse complement strand
TAGATACTATAATATTTAGGGAACAAGTTAGAAATAGATTATCACAAGAATTTGGAGCTAAAACTATGGCTCAAAAAACTTTAAGTGTATATAAAATGAAATAAATTCACTTAGTAGCTTCTTTAATATCAGAAGCTTTTACAGTTTTTCTACCAGCATGTTTTGCCATACGAACAGCTTTCTCGCCGATTTCTTCAGCTATTTCTTCAAGAACTTCTCTAAACTGATCTTTTGCATCGTCAGAAACTCTAACAGCTCCAACTTTTTTTAGCAACTTTTCCATTGCTGCTGCTGGCAGGATTGATTTTCTTTGATTCATATTTCTCAATTAATATAAAGAAGAAGTATTATTTAAGTATTTCTTATTAGGAGTTAATTTTCACCTTAAAATAATAATTAAAGGATGAATTAAAAAAGTTTACAACTGTGTTGTAACTAGAAATTACACGCAAGAACGAAATGTTTATAAACAAACTAATTTTTTTGTCATTAAACAAAATGCAAGTAGATAATTGCATTTAATAAAATACTCATTACTTGCGAGAGTTCACACCCACGTGTCGAACACGAGATAATTCTCGATTCTCAAAAGGGCGAGTGCTAGTTCGATGTCCTGAAACTAGCTGTCTTCAAAGAAGACAAATGTAAATCAAATTGGAAAAATAAATGGGAGATGTACACCATCCACGAAGAGGTAGCTTACAATTCTGGCCACATGCTAGAAGTAGGAAGCACGCTCCAAGAGTAAGAAGTTGGATTGAATCCAAAGATAAGAAAGTATTAGGTTTCTTAGGATACAAAGTAGGTATGACTCATTTATTAATGAAAGAGACAAACCCTAATTCTCCAAGAAAAAATATGGATGTATTCACACCTGTTACAGTTATTGAATGTCCACCATTGAAAGTTTATTCTATAAGATATTATAATTCAGATGAAGATGGTCAAACAAGATTAGTTTCTGAAATATTCTCAAAAAAGTTTGAAAAAGAGTTAGTAAGAAAAGTTTTACCTTCTAAAAAAGAAAATAAAGTTCCTTCAGTTTTTGAAGATATTAAAGTTGTTGTTTATTCTCAGCCTAAATTAGCTGGAATTGGAAAAAAGAAACCAGATATGATTGAATTAGGTTTAGGTGGAAAAGATTTAAATGAAAAATCTGTTTATGCTCAATCACTATTAGATAAAGAAGTTAAAATTTCTGAAGTTTTCAAAGCAATGCAATTTGTTGATATTCATTCTGTTACAAGAGGAAAAGGATTCTGTGGTGTAACAAAAAGAGTAAAACCTAGGGGATTACAACACAAATCAGAAAAAGGTACCAGAGGAATTGGAACGTTAGGTTCATGGCATCCAAACAGAGTATTATATACAGTAGCTCAAGCTGGAAAATGGGGATATCATTTGAGAACAGAATATAATAAGATGAGTGTTAAAGTTGGAGACAAACCTGAAGAAATTAATCCTGCTGGTGGATTCATCAGATATGGTTTCGTTAAGTGTGACTATATTTTAATCAAAGGTTCAGTGCCTGGTGCAACTAAAAGACCAATTGTAGTTTCAGAAGCATCAAGACCTTTCAAGAAAATTTATAATACAACTATTTCATATACAAGTTTGGAGTCTAAACAAAGATGAATAAAACAATTTTAGTTGGAATTGATGGAAAAAAAGGCAAGGAATTAAATTTACCTATGCAATTCTCAGAAGGATTTAGACCTGATTTAATTAAGAGAGCAGTATTAGTTGTACAATCACATAATATTCAACCATCGGGAACTAATCCTGAAGCTGGTAAAAAACAATCTTCAAAACTTACAAAAAGAAGAAAACATTACAAGACTTGTTATGGAAGAGGTCAATCAAGAACTCCTAGAAAAGTATTATCGAGGAGAGGAACTAATTTTTATTATGTTGGTGCTTTTGCTCCTAACACTGTTGGAGGTAGAGTTTCTCATCCACCTAAAGCTGAAAAGATTTGGGCTTTGAAAATGAATATTCAAGAGAGAAGAAAAGCTATCAGAAGTGCTATAGCCGCAACAATGAATCAAGAGATTGTTAAAAGAAGAGGACACAAAGCAGAGTCAATTGTTGTAGAATCTAAATTTGAAGATTTAAAGAAAACAAAAGAAGTTTTTGAATTCATGAACAAAGTTGGATTTGAAAATGAAATTGAAAGAGTTTCTGAAAAGAAAATAAGATCAGGTAAAGGAAAAAATAGAGGAAGGCCATACAAAAAGAAAAAAGGACCATTATTTGTTGTTTCAAAAAAATGTTCGTTTATTACAGCAGCTAAAAATATGGAAGGTGTTGATATTTGTTTAGTTAAAGATCTTAATGCAGAAATT
>CAYHOR010000134.1:0-2370 GCA_964358235.1 Candidatus Woesearchaeota archaeon | reverse complement strand
CTTTATTAAATTTATAAAATCCTTCATCTTCCCAATACTTTCTCCACTTTTGTTCAACTTTATTAAATTCATAACTATTTGGAAACTCTTTCATCGTCCTAGCTAACTTAATATGTGTTTAAATGCTTTTTGTCTAGATTTAGAAAGCTTTTTTAAGTGTTTTTGTTATTCTATTTATTATGTCAGATGATGAAGATTATGAAATAGGTGTTTTTGAAAAAAAATTAATTGATTCTTATAAAAAAAGATTAGAACATATAACTACTCTAGAAAAAAAAGTTAAATCATTAAATCAGCAAATTAATAAAGAAAAAATTGATGAAATTAAAATGGATTATATTTCTGCAGAAAGAGAATTAACAGAAGAAGAAATAAAAACTCAAGCCCAAGATGAAATAAAAGAAAAATTAGATATTGAAGAAGATATTGAATTGATTAGAAAACAAGTTGAAGAATTACCAAGTGGAAAAATCAAGGCTGATATAGTTGAATTTATAGATAAAATAAAATTAATTAATAATAATAAACGAAAAATAGACTTAATTAATAAAGCAATAAAGAATAAATTAAAAAGTTTATTAGTGATAATTTCTAGTGAGAGAGACGCATTTGAAAGAGGAATAAATATTTTAATATCCATTGAACATAAAAATTATCTAGATTGTAATCCTGAAATAAACTTATTAATTATTGATATTGATGACATAAGAGATTATCTAAGAAGAGAATATTTTGAAGTAATTGGGCCAATATCTGCTTTTACTGAACAAATACGTAAAGTTCCTAAATTTAAAGCTGAAGATTTTGATAAAATGGATTTAATAACTATTCAAAATGAAATAAGAAAACTTAATCCTATTCAAGCCAAAGTTTATTTAGAACAAATTGAAAGGATTTTGAACAAATTAAATTTAGACTCAACTGAAACACATTTTTTACGACGATTTATACAATTGTTTAGATTTAAAAAAGATAGAATAAATCTCGAAAGAAGTGAAGAAGCTTCAAGATTATATTCTCAAATGGAAAAGAACGCCTTATTAGATAATTTAACAAAATTAAAAAATCTTAGAGCTTATGAACAAGAAGGAATAAATAAAGTAAAAGAGAAATTTAGATCCGGCGGAAAACTTACATATGTATTATTTGATCTAGATCATTTTAAACAGATTAATGATACTTTTGGACACGAAATTGGGGATGATGTATTAATAGCATTCGCAAATATTGTAATTGCACATATTAGACCAGGAATTGATGAGGTTTATAGAGTTGGTGGAGAAGAGTTTTGTTTATTATCTACTGAAGATAATCTTAATAAATTAAATGCATTGCATATGACTGATCATATTAGAATGAGTGTTACAAATGGAATAGAAGAATTGAAAAAGAATGGAAGTTTACAATTATTAGATAGAATTGTTACAGTTAGTGCTGGTGTAGCAATTTATAGTTTTCAAAAGAATAATTTAGTAATTAATAGTAAAGAAGTTAAAAAGATATTAAAATCCTTAAAAGCAAAAGCTGATAAATTATTATATAAATCAAAAGATAAAGGAAGAAATCAAACTACTATAATTGAAATGGATTATGAAAATGAGTAATGTCACACCTTGGGAAGTTAAATATTCCAAATTCAAATATTAAGTATTAGTATTTTAAAATATGCTCAATTAGTAAGATTCTCTCATCCAAGAAAACAAAAATTATTAATATCCTATCTCAAAGAAGGTTCAAAGATTAAATCTTTTTCTTGTATTAATCCAAATCTTTCAAAAAAGCAACAAAAATGGATTACTTACTTAAGGCCATACAAAGATAATGTTTACATTAAACTAGATAAATTTGGTAGAAAAGCAGAAAAAAAATTTATAAAATATTTACTTTCTGAAATCAAAAAGTATTTTAATGTTAAGATTATTAAAGTTAATAGAAATAGATATAATAACCATTATTATATTTGTTCAAGAGAATTTGCCAAATTTGTTAGAGAAAATACAAAATCTAAGTATCTTTGGCCTAAAATTAATAATATTAAGATAAAAAGGTTGATAAAAAAATGGGAATTAATCCACAAATAGATCCTTGGAAATCATTTGAAGTAAAAGATTATAATGCATTAGCCAAGGATTTTGGAATAGATAACTTTAATTCAATAAAGTTGCCAAAGGATAACTTATATTTCTCTAGAGGTATTTTATTGGGTCATAAGGATTTAAATTTAGTTATTGACGCTCAAAAAAATAAAAAACCATTTGCTATGATGACTGGTTTAATGCCTTCTGGAAAATTTCATTTTGGTCATAAAATTATTGCTGATTTAATGGTATATTTTCAAGATTTAGGTGCAGAATCTTATATTGCTGTTGC
>CAYHOR010000133.1:0-2540 GCA_964358235.1 Candidatus Woesearchaeota archaeon | reverse complement strand
GCCAAGGTTGAGACCCGGGTTCGAATCCCGGCCTGCGCACCATTTTTATTAAGGTTTAAAACGTGAATAGAAAGAAAGTTGTTATTTTACTTGTTGATAATTCTTGGGGTTTGGGGAGTTTTTGTCCGCAGTGATAATAGATATATTCTGGAGAGTGGACAAAATCTTGAAAAGTAAATTATATATACTTTGCAAGAATCATAAAACCTATGGATTTGTCTGAAAAAGAAACTAGAGAATTATTAATAGATAAAGAATTAAAAAGAAGAGGATGGCTTAAAAATTATATTAAGGAAGAAGTCCATTCTGTTGTTAAAAAGGCAGTAATGACTGAATTCAGGTTTATAATAGGTATAAAGATAATTTTAGTTGGGGTGTTGCTTTGGATAATGAATTAAGGGTAGATATTGAAGAAGATTTGTCTGCTGAATATACTTTACAAATGTTAGAGTCACTTAAATTAGCAATTGATGAAAGAAATACTTATATCCATAAAGTAAAAAAAGAATCTGTAGCTGTGTCTAGTAAGTTAGTGAGAGGGAAATTAGGAATGAAAAAACTAATCTTCAAAATATTAAAATGAAACCAATGAAAGGGTGGATTTATGATCCAAAGCCTGTAAAAATTTCGGATGAACTTAAAAAAAAGATAGAATTGAAAGCGGGGAATATTATTAATGAATTAAAGAAAGAACACATTAAAGGGAAAAATTCAAATAATGATTATAATTATATTGTTGACATTTATTTTAAATGGGTCAGAAATAGATTTTATTTATGCTCAAAGTATAACTGTCCATCTTCTAGTGCTATATTTCCTTCATTTGAATCAAAATTTGCAAGGCTTGAATATTATGGTGATAATAACTTTCAATTATTTTACCTAAGGCATACTGGTGAATGGATTAATTTATATCAGAATATAACATTAGAAAAAGTATTTAAGAAAATAATAGAGGATCCTTGTTTCATACCATAATAAAATGAAAAATCTAATTGGAGGCGATTGGAATTATAATGGAATCTTTTTATAGAAAATTTCCTAATATAGCAGAAGAAGAGACTAGATGTATAGTTATTATGAATAAAGAAGAAGGTTTACCTAATGGAGAATACTTTTTAGTAGAAAGTTATTGTAATGATCCTAAATGTGATTGTCGAAGAGTTTTTATTAATGTTATATCTAAAGAAAAAATTTTTGCAACAATTGGTTATGGGTGGGAAAATATAGAATTTTATGAACAGTGGATAGGTGAACAAAAATGGGCTAAGAATGCGAAAGGTCCTATTCTTGAATTAACTGGAGAGCATACTGAATATTCAGAAAAACTTCTGGAGTTATTTGAAAATATAATACTTGCAGATAAAGTGTTTGTTGATAGATTAAATAAACATTATAAAATGTTCAAAGAATCTTTAAATCCTCAAAGTAATAAAGATGAAGCCATATTAAAAAATTTTAATCCTAATTTGTATACAGTAATAGATTTATGTAAAGAAAAAGATATTGACATAGATTCCATAAATGATGATAACAAAGAAAGATTTTATCCAATTTTAATGAATATTGAAGAGACTATATTTAATTATTATATAGAAGATAATTCTTTAAAAGATTCTGATGTAATGGAGTTATTAAAAAACCTAAGGAATAATATATTCTCTGAAAATGCAAAATTTAATGATTTAGAACAGCACATTATAATAAACCTAAAAATAATTTTATTTTATAATAATTTTAGTAGAAAAGAAGTAATATTATCTATTTCTCGTATACTGGGCTCTGTAAAATTGCATAGATCTTTGGGTGAAAGTAGAGGATATTTAAAATTTATTTCAAAACTTTTTTTTAATGAAAGAGAAGATGATGACTGAACAAATAAAAAATCAAACTGGTTTATTCATTAATTGTGATGGTGTTTCAAGGGTTTTGGAGAGATTAAAATGAGTTATGAAGAATTTAAGAAAAAGTATGATGAGGCTGTTTTTGGACGTGGTAAAAATTATATTCTAAATGTTAAATCGTGTATTAAAATTAAAAATTGTTTACATGCACAGGTACATGGAAGTCACTTATATAAGACTAAAGTCAATCTGAATACCTTTGAAGGTGAGTGTTCTTGTCCCTATGAATATAACTGCAAACATGCAGTAGCAGCTTATCTTTATTATAAACAAGGAAAAACTGAAAATGCAGATGATTATATTAATAACTTAAAAAACTTTAGCAAAGAGGAACTGATAAAAATTATTGAAGAGATTATTCCTGAAAAACCGGAGTTGATAAAAAAAGCAACATTTCGAAAAAAAACGGATTTCGATTCTTGGGTCAATGATTTTATTAATAATTTTTCTATTGATGAACTTGAAAATATCAAAGAAAATTTGGACTGCCTTAGTTTTGATCAGCTTATTAAGATTCTTGATTATATTGATAAAAATGAAGATTCAATAAATAAGCTTCTTGAAAATGATTATGATTCTTATGAATATTCTGATAATGAAGAAGATATACTTGGAGATTTTACATATGATATAAAA
>CAYHOR010000132.1:0-2552 GCA_964358235.1 Candidatus Woesearchaeota archaeon | reverse complement strand
GCTACAAGAATCGCATGACGAACAATTCCTTCTTTTTTTCTAAAAAAAGCTTTTGCAAATCCTAAATTTTGTTTTATATCTCTATGAAAAGTTTCAATTTTCCATCTTTTTTTGTAGGTTTTAAAAATATCTTCTGCATTTTCTGTTGGGTTTGTTGATATAAGACAAAATGGATTTGTTTGTAATTTATTTTCAATTCTCTCATGCGAGATGACTAATCGCATGAATGGTAATTTATTCAATTTTACCTTTTCTATCCAAATATCATATGTCTTATTATCAATCTTTAGTTCTTTCAGTTTTTGTAATCGTACTTTTTGTATCAATAGTGAAAGTGGTTCCCACTTTCTTTTTTTAAATTTCTTTATTTTTCTATTTGCTTTTATTGCACAAATTACTTTTATCGACGATTTCAAACAGTTATTTATTAAATCTTTATCAGAATACCAAGAATCAAAAAGAGTAGTATGTATTTGAATTTTAGCTGAGGTCAATTTTGAAATTAACCTTTCAGCCATTTCAATCTTTGAATTTGTGTTCTTAGAATAAAGTTCAGGAAAGATAGGTAATTGTAAATATGGTGTGTACAATATTGCTGTGAAAAACTGATGGCCTTTTACAAAAGAATTAGAAGTATGATCAAAATGTTCTTGAGATTCTTCTATATTTTCGCCATTATGTGGAACAAGAGTATCATCAATAATCAAAAAAATATCCAGACCTCTAAAAAGATAACGAATCTTTTTAAGATATTTTTCTTCAAACAATTCTTTTTCGAATTTTGCATCAATCAAAATGCGATTTAAAGCAGATGAATACTTTTCATCTGCACAAGATGCAGAAATCTGTCTTACAGTTTTTTTGGCTAAACTGATAAGTCCAGACAAATAATTATTTACATGTCTAAAACCACCTTTTGTAAAGGATTTTTTAGCAAAACTTAAAAGTTTAGGAATCTCCTTTATTTTACTTAAAATCATCCCGTAAACACCCCTCTTTCCTAGTTACAGAAAGAGGTTGGGATGTATTTAAAGCCTATTTATAAAGGAAATTCAGAAACTCTAGTAATTAATTAAATTTTATGAACTTAAAAAATAAATTTTTGTTTATGGGTGGAATTTGTATAAGTTTGATTATTCTAACCTTAGTTAATTGTCAAGCAATGTTAATTGCAGAATGTGGAGATAGAAATTATTTAAATGATACTGCAGATTATATAATTGAAGGAACTGTAGAAAAAGTTGAAATTAATAAATCATTTACTTATGTTGATTTAAAAATTAATAATTATATAAAGGGAACACCATTTACAAATGATCTTCTTCAAATTGTAATCCCTGGGGGAAATAATTTGTGGGTGGAAGATCAACCCGTTTTTTATGAAGATAAAGAAGTGAGAATATATTTCCAAGAAGAAAATGGAGAACTTTCAATAATATGTGGAGTGATGGGAGTTGAAGAAATATCTGAAGATCTTAGTTATAGAGTTTATGACGGTTGTAATATGGAAGGTGAAGAGGGAACTCCAGTTTCTTAATCAATGGATATATTTCAAGTTGGAAGTTCTATTAATATTGAACAAATTATTCAAATTCCTTATTGTAATCCTCAAAAAAATCTCAAATTAAGTTATAGTATATCTGATAATAATATTGAAATTTTGGAGGTATTCGATACAAATGCAACAGAGTCAGAATGCATTACTCCTGTTTGTTCTGTATATATTTTGGGACAGCTAGATAATCTTGAAAAAGAAAATTATATTATAACTTTTGTTTTTGATGATAAGAATAACAATCAAACTAGGATAATTTCAGAAAAAGAATTTAAATTTAAAGAAGATTATTTTAGTTGGTCTTTTATTTTAAAGTTTTTAGAATATTTGAAGGGTTTTCAATGATAATTCTAGTATATAATTGTTTATAAATTCTATATTTAATTTCGTTATTTATGGATGCTTTACCTAAAAGACAAGTAGCGTATAAAGTCTGGATTAAGGATATTTTTAGTGCTGAGAGCAAGTCTGAGGATGGAAAAATATCATTTTTTATCAAAGACAAACAAGTAGGTAGAGTTAATATCATTGCAAGTGTGATTGAAGATTCTGTTGTTGGAACTTATGGTTCTTTAGTTGTTGATGATGGTTCTAGTCAAATAAGGTTGAAGGTTTGGAATGATGATCTTTGGTTATTAGAAGGTAAACAAGTTGGTGATTTTGTGTTAATAGTTGGAAGAATAAATGAGTTTAATGGAGAGAGGTATATTCGTCCAGAAATAATAAGGTTAATTTCGTTTGATTGGGCTTTATTGAGAAGATTAGAATTGATTAAAGAATTTGGCATTCCTTCTATTGAAGAAAAGGTTGCTGTTTCGTCTGTTGTTGATACTATAGAGGTTGAACCTTCTTTGGCTGCACGTGAGAGAATTTTAGAAGTTATCGACAAGTTTGATGATATCAGTGAGAATGATTTAGTTAAAGAATGTGGAATGAATAAGGATAAAGTTTTAGTTGCGTTGTATGAATTGTTGAAAGAAGGAGAGATATTCTCGCC
>CAYHOR010000131.1:0-2608 GCA_964358235.1 Candidatus Woesearchaeota archaeon | reverse complement strand
CTTCAGTTAATAAACCTGAATAGAATAATATTAATCTTTCTTTAGCAATCATTTTTCCTTTTTCGTTATAAAAAATTATTGACCAATTACTCTCTACAACATTTCTCACTATTTTTTCCATAAAATATTTGGTAAACAATTCTCTATCAATAATATTATCTCTCCTAAATTTATCAAATAATTGGTGACTATAACTCTTAGAAATTTTTTTATAAGGATATAACTCTTGGCCTTCATCGATTATTGATCCTATGTCTTCAGTTAATATTAATAATCCATTTCCATTATAATCTCGAATTTGTTCTTTAATCCTACTTGCTCTTTGACTTAATTGTTCAACTCTTTTAGTTAAAATATCTCTTTCAGATCTTAATACACTTTCAATTCTTTCTGGATTTAAAAATTCTACAAAACTTTGTAGCTCTAGATTTTTAATATCATTTCCTAAAGGATTTTTTTCAATTTGAACTTTGTGTTGATCTTTTTTGGTATAATTATAAGTAATCCCTAAAAGTAAATATGCTAATTTTCTATTTACTGTTTCTAATTTGTATTCTTCTGTTATATCTCTAATTCTTCCATTAGAAATAAATCTATTCCAATATAGCTCAGCATTATCAACATCTTTGTCATTAGCTCCAAGATTATTTCCTACGAATAATAATTCTCTATCTTTTTGTGCTTTAATCCAGTTTAAAGTCTGGTATTGCCAAAGTGCTTCATGTATTACTATATATCTATCGAACATAAAATTTGCAATTTTTCAAGATTATATAAATTTAACTACAAACTCATTAAATAATCTTTTTTTGTCATTCTTTTTCGCCGAGCTAATCTAGCTAACGCTTCATCTAACTTGCTTCCATACTGTGCTGCACTTTTCTTTCTAAATGCATACTCTTTTTTCAATCCTAAATTTACTGCAGCTTCTCTTAGAATTTGTTTCTTCTGCTCACCAATCTTTAACTTTGGATCAATCTTCATTCCAAATTCTATTAACTCTTTATCCATAAAAGGTAATCTAATACTTTTTTCAAAATATTCTGCTAATTTTACATCTCGAACAATATCTCTCTCCCAAATATTTAACATCCCTTCCCAGCATTTTGCATTTACATCAATTCCTTTTTGATGCCTCTCATAACCTGCAAATATTTCTTCAGAACCTAACCCTGTTAATAGAACATCTTCTTTCATAATTTCTAAAACACAATATGTTACAAACCCTACACCTACACCAACCGGATCTTTCTTTCCAGTTATTTGTATAACTTTTTTTGCAATTTTTTCAACTTCATCAAGAGTGATAATTTTTACTACTATCGGCCAATCCATTGCATCTGCAACAGTCTGTGCTGCTAAAACATCTTTAGAATCTGCAAAACCTACTGTATATAATGTAAAATCTCTATCTAACTTGTCACAAATGTAAGCAATCAACGTAGAATCAATTCCGCCGGAAAAAGCTATTCCTACTTTATCATTAACTCTTTCATCTACAGCATCAACTAATAATCTAGATAATTTATCAATGACATTATTGGATATAACCTCATCAGTTTTTAACTCCTGTAGCTCAAAAGTAATGTCTTCATTTAATTCCATAAGTATAAAAATAAAAATTTGATTTAAATAACTTCACATTAATTGGATCTTCAAAACGAAATCTATATAAACGATAAAAATTTTTCACACTCTAGAAAACACAGAAATTCTGTGAATTCAAACAAAATAAAAAAATGGTAACAATTCACGACATCAATCCTTCGGAATTAATCAACAGAGTTGCAATTGAGCTTAAAAAATCAAAACACGTTCAAATTCCTGTATGGGCACAAGTAGTTAAAACTTCACCTGCTAAAGAAAGAATTCCTTCAGACAAGGATTGGTGGTATCATAGAGCTGCTTCTGTTTTAAGAAAAGTTTACTTGAAAGGCCCTATTGGAGTTTCAAAAATTAGAACTTATTACGGTCAAAAAAAGAACAGAGGTGTAAAACCAGAACATTTTTACAAAGGTTCTGGTAAAATAGTTAGAGTTATACTTCAACAATTAGAATTAGAAGGTTTAATTAAAAAAGTCGAGAAGGGTATTCACAAAGGTAAAATCATAACTCCTAAAGGTCAATCCCTTTTAGATCAATTGGCTAAGAAAGATGGATCTGGAGGAAATAAAAAAACGGAAGCTTGAAGAGCTTAAGCAAGAAGTTGAAAAACAACAACTTCAAGAGCATCTTCAAGTTCAAGAACAGGTTGAGCAGTTAGAAAGCATTGCTAAACCTTTAATGACTTCCGATGCAATTTCAAGGTACTACAATCTTAAAGCTGTACACACTGAAAAAGCAATTCAATCAATCGTGATCATAACACAACTTGCCCAACAAGGAAAGTTGCCAAACAAGGTTACAGACGAGCAATATAAAGAATTACTCGTTAAGTTAACACCAGAAAAAAAAGAATTCAGGATACACAAAAAATGACAAGATATTTACACTTGGCAAAGAAATTAAGATTAGCTAAGAAATTAAAACAAACTAGATGGGCTCCTTTCTGGACAATTCCTAAAGCATTAGGTAAAGGAAGAAGAGTTCATCCGGGTAGACTTACAGT
>CAYHOR010000130.1:0-2625 GCA_964358235.1 Candidatus Woesearchaeota archaeon | reverse complement strand
TCTGGAACTAATATATTTTCACTTTTTTTTAACATTGGAGTATAGTTTTCCAACATATAATCTAATAATCCTGATGATATAAAGAAAAAGTATTTTGGTCGACCACAAACTTGGTAGTCTGAATCATTAATAGGCTGTGGAATTATTCCTACTTTAAAGCCTTTAGAATCTAATAATCTTGCAATTATTGCTACTCCATTTAAGGGATGATCATAATAAGGATCGCCATTAATGAAGATTATATCAAATTCTTTGAAATTCTTGTAATACTTTTTTCCTTCTTCTAGATTTGTTGGTAAGAACATGATTATTGTAAAATTATGAGGATTTATAAAGGTAAACTATTTTTATTTTATTATGAAATTGTGGTTAGCTCCTTTAGAAGGAATAAGTGATTGTGCTTTTAGAACTTTGTGTTATAATTATGGTGCTGATTTGACGTTTACTCCGATGATTAGAGTAGAAAGTTTAAATATTAAAAATAAATCTTCTTTAGATTTGATTGATTTAAAAAATAATACTCCTGTGGGAATACAAATATTAGCTGTTAAAATTAATGATGTAAAAATGTTTGTTAAGAATTATAATTATAATGCTAATTCTATTTGTTTGAATTTAGGTTGTCCAAGTCCGGATGTAATTAAGGAAGGTGCTGGTGCGGCTATGATAAAACGAGTTACCAAAGCTAGAGATATTGTCAATGAGATAAAAAAATTAAATTTACCAGTGTATGTGAAATTAAGATTAGGGTTAAATGAGTATGAAATGAAAAGGAAAGTTTATATGAATTTGATTAAGGAGGTTGATTGTGATGGATTTATTATTCATGCCAAGCATGCGAGGGAAGATTCAAGATCTAAGAGTCATTGGGAAATTTTTAATGAAGATTTTTTTGGCAAGAAGATAATTCCTAATGGTGATATTAAGTCCAGAGAAGATTTAGAATTTTTTAAAAGGTTTGATACAGTTATGATTGGTCGAGCTGCGTTAAAGAATCCGTCAGTGTTTAGACATTTAAAAGGCGGAATGTTTGACAATATTGATTATGTCAAAAAAGAGTATTTGAAATTGGCTAAATTGTATAACAGTTCCGAGAAGTTCAAGGAAAATACTTTGAAATGGATGGAGTAAGGTTTTTAAAGTTTTGATAATTGTGAATAGTTATGAATTATGAAGAACTAGGTTTCAAATCAGGTTTGGAATGTCATCAACAATTAGAAACCCATAAATTATTTTGTTCATGTCCTTCTTTAGTCAACGATGAACATGATGTTGATATTAAATTTGAAAGAAAATTAAGAGCTTCTGCTGGAGAAACTGGCAAGGTTGATGAAGCTGCAAAATATGAGATGACTAAGAGCAAAGTGTTTCATTATGAAGGCTGTTCAAGTTCTTGTTGTTTAGTTGAGATGGATGAAGAACCTCCACATTTAGTTAATATGCATGCATTGAAAACTGTACTTGAAGTTGCTTTATTATTAAATTGTAAAGTTTTATCACAAATACATTTTATGAGAAAGACTGTTGTTGATGGAAGTAATGTTTCTGGATTTCAACGCACGGCGTTAGTTGCTGTTGATGGTTTCATTGAGACTTCTAAAGGAAAAGTAAAAATTGATACTGTTTGTTTAGAAGAAGAAGCTGCAAAGAAATTAGAAGCTAAAGATGAAATTATTCGATATAGATTAGATAGATTAGGTGTTGCCTTAATTGAGATTGCTACTGACGCTTCAATCAAAGATGCTGAACATGCAAAAGAAGTTGCTTCACAGCTTGGAATGATTTTAAGAAGTACAGGCAAAGTAAAAAGAGGTATTGGCACTATAAGACAAGATGTCAATGTTTCTATAAAGGGTCATCCAAGAGTGGAGTTAAAAGGATTTCAAGATTTAAGATCTATGCCTAAAGTTATAGAGAATGAAATTCTGAGACAGAAAGAAGAAAAGAATGGAGTTTCTCATGTTAGAAAAGTGAATCCAGATGGTACGTCTACGTTTATGAGACCAATGCCTGGTGCTTCAAGGATGTATCCAGAAACAGATATTCCTATAATTGATATTACTAATGATTTGATGGAATTGATAATTTTACCTGAAAGATTAGATGTTCGTGCTTTGAAATTAGAGAAGAAGTTTGGATTAAGTGCTGATCTTGCTAGAGAAGTTATTGAATGTGATATTGATTTATATTCTTACAAGTTTAAAAATTTAGATATAAAGTTTGTTGCTAATGTTTTAGTAAATTATCCCAAAGAAATTTCCAAAAGGTTTGGGTTAGATGCTTCAACTTTAAGAGATGAACAATATAGAGAGATTTTAGGATTCTTGGATGCTGGAATGATTTCTAAAGAAGCTGTAATAGAAATAATTGTTGAGACTTTACAAGGAAAGAAAGTCAACATTGAAAAATATAAAGCTGTTGATAATTCTTTATTAGAAGAGGAATTGAAAAAAATTATTTCTGAGAACAAAGGGGCTACTATGAATGCTTTGATGGGTGAAGCTATGAAGAAGTTACGAGGAAAAGTCGATGGCAAAAAAATTATGGATTCTTTGAAGAAATTGATGTAAATGTTTAATCATATTTAACAATTTCTGTTAATGTTAATTTTTCTTCTAAATTTCT
>CAYHOR010000129.1:0-2658 GCA_964358235.1 Candidatus Woesearchaeota archaeon | reverse complement strand
ATGTTTATGATCCACAATCTTTGAATCATTATGCTTTCGAAAGGAATAATCCGTATAAGTATGAAGATCCTAACGGAAAGGAACCAGTATGGTCTCAAATTGGAACTGTTGAAGATACAATGTTAGCTATTCAAGCTATTGAAGCAGCTAATCCAGATGCAAATGCATTGGAAGTTTTAAGTATTGTTGCTGATCAATATCCAAATATGGTAACTGGATATTATGATTCATCGCCATCTGAATGTCAATATGAAGGTTTTTATGAGAATAGATTTATTTATACAGAAGAATTAGGTTTTATTGACCAGTCACATTTTTTTCAAAATGCTGATATGAATTCTTATTTAGTTACAATTTTTGCTGGTTATGGAGTAGAAGTGGGTCAAGGAATCTTAGGGCTTCTTGGTTCTGAACAAGCAGGTAGTGCTTTTTCGTATGAGGATATCCCTTCAAATTTTAATGGTGTTGAATTTGGTAATAGTATTAATACTGAAGAATCTCTATCAGTTCAGTATGAAAGTTATATGACACAAGTAGGGGGTTCAAATAATCCAATGAGTGATATTTCTGCTGAGATTAAAGAAACAATTCCAAATCAAGCTAGTACAACCTTGTTGTCTTTTTCAAAAATGAAAGGGACTCCTATTGGAAAGGCTATTCCAAGAAGTAATACCAACCAATGTAGTGTGAGGTCATAATGAAATTAATAAGTGATAATAGTTTAGCGAAAATTAAAAAAGAAAAAATATTTTTGGTTTATTTAATCTTATTTTCTTTTTTAAGCTTAGTAATTTTTTTAATAAGTATTTATTTACGTATTTTTTTGAAGCCTAATATAGAGGTTTCATTTTCAATGACTATAGGAGGTTTTTTATTAATTATATTAATTTTATTAAACATTCTTTTCTTTTTTTATACTTTAATATGTAAATCTAATTTGATTATGAAAATAATAACATTTTCTCTTTTTTTCTCTTATGTTCCATTTTTTGTAAATATGTTTCTTGGAGATATCTTTTATTCTTTTTGTAATAGAGCATTTAACAATTATTATTTTTGTAATTATTATTGGATTGTGACATTATATCTCCCTTTTATAATTCATATTATTCTATTTTTATATATCCAAATTATTTTAATAAAACTTTTTCAGAAAAGAAGAAAAAACGTTAGCCTCCGCGGCGACTGAGCGGTTTGGAGCGTGAGCGACAACAATATTTTAACCATAACCTTTAAATAACAGTTGTGTTTAATAAAAGACAGATGTTATCAAAAAAACACCCCAAGAAGATTCTTTTTTTTCGTGAATCTACTTTCAAAGTTGCAGAAATGATTTTTACTTATCCTAATCGTGTTTTTCATCTTCGTCTTTTAGAGAAAGAAACTGGCTTTTCAACAACAGCTATTATTTCTTCAATTGAAGAATTAGAATCCTATTCTATTGTTCTTATACAACAAGGGCCTTTAACAAAAAATATATCTGCAAATATTGATTCCTATGAATATAATTATTATAAATTAGTTTTTAATATTTATAGATTAAAGAAATATGGTTTTATTGATTCATTAATTGAAATATATCAGACTCCTGAAACTATTGCTCTTTTTGGTTCTTATGCAAAAGGTGAAGATATAGAAGAGAGTGATATTGATTTTTTAGTTATTTCTACACATAAACCCCAACAAACATTATTGAATAATTTCATATTAAAAATGGAAAAAGAATTAAAGAGAAAAGTAAATATTCATCATATTCCAAATCTGAAGAAAAGTTCTGATGCGTTTAGGAATACTGCTGCTAATGGTATTGTTTTATATGGATATTTGAAGGTGATATAATGACAAATTCGTTTTCAAATTATATGAAGATGGGAAAAGTAAAGAAACAAACACCTAATCCTAATGAAGCACAAGCACTTTTTGAGAAGGCAAAATTGCTTCTTTTGTATGCTGAAGATAAAAAAGCTAATGAGAAAACAGCTGCTTTTATTTTGGAAGATGCTTATGAAGCAATGAGAGAGGCTGCTCAATCTCTTATGTCTTTAAATGGGTTTAAGCCTTATTCTCATGAAGCAACTGTAAGTTTTATTCAAGCTTTTTATAGTTCTATCTTTACTGAAGAAGATATAGCTTTATTTGATCATTTTAGGCAAGTTAGAAATAATTCAGTTTATAGTGCATTTCATGTTAGTATTGAAGATGCAAATGATTGTATTATTTTTGCTCATAAATTTATCAAAAAAATTGAACAATTTAGGAAAAGTTGAATATGAAAAATGATTCTGAATTAATTGAATTAGAATATTCTTCTGATATGTCTTTTTGTTCTATAACTGTTTACACCTTTGAAAGGAATAACCCATACAAGTATGAGGATGAGACTGGACATGTATGGCAATTGGTTCTTGCTTACTTAGGGATTGTTGGTTTTATTGGTTCTGTTGAGAACACGTTTTATACAGTATGATAAAAATTTAAAACCTTATAATTGTTTTTTCTTGAATGTAATCTTATAAATATTTTCTAACAAGTCTGTTCCTGCGTAACCTGCTATTACACTAAATCTATAATCTTCAAAAAATAGTATTCCTGCTGTTGCTCCGATTATTGCTGAGCATATCAAAGAAATAAAGAATTTTTTCCATTTTATTTTTACTT
>CAYHOR010000128.1:0-2700 GCA_964358235.1 Candidatus Woesearchaeota archaeon | reverse complement strand
CGCCGGCATGATCCGCTAGGCGGGATTGGCTGCCAAGCGCTTGTCCAGGTAGTCCTTTATCAAAAACAACTCTTAAAGCTCCGCAAGTTCCTTATTATGATGCAGAAAAGGATATTACAAGTGGTGCTACAAATAAAGTCAAAGGTAAAGTTGAAGATACTATTTTTAATAGCGTTTTCAATTCTTGTGTATTTGGTGCAGCTTTGCCAGTACCTGGAAGTATGCTTAAATTAGGAACAAAAAATACTTTTACAGCTATTGCAAATTGGGCTACGTTAATTGCAGCAGCTTATTTGATTGTTGAATATGCAAATGATAAAGAAGCAATTAAGAATTATAATGTAGACTGCAATTTATGGCAGCCTCCGACTGGCGGAGAGAACTGTGAATTATGCAATGATGAAAATACTCCTTGTTCTGAATACAGATGTCATTCGTTAGGCGCTTCTTGTTCTTTAGTAAATGAAGGAACTGCAAATGAGACTTGTGTTTCATTATATGTTAATGATGTAAATTCACCAATTATCGAGCCTATTGAAGATACAATGAAGTTACAAGAATTGACTATAACTCCAACTACTGATGAGGGTGACAAAGGTTATGAAGTCAATGAAAAAATTAAAGCTTTCACGCCGGTAACGTTTGCAATAAATACTGATGAACCTGCTATTTGCAAATATTCTGCTGAAGTTGGATTAGAATATGATACAATGAATAATTATTTTGGTCCAAGTATTTATGTTTATGATCATGAGATGACTGTTTCGTTAACTGATGATTTGACTGATGAACAATTATTAGAGTTGACTCAAGGTGTGTATACTATATATATTAGGTGTGCTGATGCAATGGGCAATGCAAATGAGAGAGATTATTTCATTAGATTTACTGTTGACACCACTCCAGATTTGACTCCTCCTGAGGTTAAGTACACTTCAATTAATATTGGTTCATACATGGCTTATGGTGTGAACGAAACTGAATTTAGTCTATACACTAACGAGCCTGCTCAATGCAGATGGAATATGAATGATACTGGTTATGATTTCATGAGCGGAGAAATGAAATGTGCAAGTTCTGGATTCCAACAAAGTTCAGTATATTATGGAACTTATGAATGTTCAACAACTTTAACAGGCGTATCTAAGAGTGAAATTAATTATTTCTATTTTAGATGCAAAGATAATTATGAAAATGTAAATGAAGAAAGTTACAAGTTTAGTACAAAGATGACTGAAGATCCTTTAGTAATAAGTGAGATTAGTCCAAATGGCACTTTGTATGATACTAGTGTTACTTTAGAAGTCGTTACTGAAGATGGTGCTGATAATGGCGATGCTGTTTGTGCATTCAGCAATGAAAATGTTGACTTTTATAATATGGTTGTATTTGCAGTTACTAATAGTAGCAAGAACACCCAGACTTTAGAATTGTCTGAAGGAGATTATACTTATTATATTATTTGCCAGGATATTGCTGGAAATAGAGCTTCAAATAAAACTACATTTAAAATTGAAGTTGATACAAATGCTCCTGTAATTGATAGTTTGTATGTTGACTTGGTATATTCAGAATTGTATCTTAGTTTAGATGAAGAAGCTAATTGTGAATATGCTCCAGAATCTTTTACATACGGTGAAGGAACTGCTATGAACAGCGAGGCTTCGACAGAACAGTATGCTTCATTGGATAGCACTACTTATTATATTATTTGTGTTGACAAGTATAATAATTATGGAAGTTATTATATTGATTTGAGTGCTTGGGTTTAGTACTTTTCTTTTCCAGTTTACATTTGTTTATTAAGGCTTGTTAAATAGCAAAGAAAGGTTTATAAATCAATTATGAATAATACTATTCATTTATGGATAACCTTTTAAAAATTGTCAATTATTTAGGAAAGAATTTAAGAGATTCTTTCACTATGAATGAACTTTCCAAAGCTACTAAAATACCCTATGCTACTTTTTATAGAACTGTTTTTAAGAATAAGAACTTATTCAAGATTATTTCTGTTGGTCAAGCAAAGGTTATGTCTTTAAATTTAAACAATATAATAAAATCTTTTTTAATAATAAGTTCTGATAAAGAAAAGAATGAATTTCTTAAAAAACATCCAATTATAAATAAAATTGTTTTAGAGTTAAAAACTAATGAATGTGTAGTTTTATTTGGAAGTTATGCAAAAGGCAGTGAAAATAAAAATTCTGATATTGATATGATGATAATTAATAAACAGGGTGAAAAAACGATTTCTTTTTCTAAATATGAGATATTATTTGATAAAAAGATAAATCCTATTTTTGTTACAAAGAAGGAGTTTGTTGAAATGTTAAATCAAAGTGAAGAAAATGTAGGCAAGCAAGTTTTGAAAGGGCATATTATTTTGAATAATCCTGAGTTCTTTTGGGAGTGTGTATTAAGTGGAAGAATGTAAAGATAAATTTTTTGAATTTGTCAAGGATAATAGAATTACAAAATCTAATAATTCCTTTAAAATTAATTTGTTTTTAAAAAAAGGAGAAAATAGTTTGATGATTGCTAAACATATCAAAGAGATAGTTCCTAATCAAGATGAACCTGAAAAGATTTATTGGAATTACTGGGCGATTACTGTTTCATATTATTCTATGCTTTACTCTGCAAAAGCTATAATACTTTCTAAAGGCTATGAAGTTCATGATCATGATGCTGCATTGA
>CAYHOR010000127.1:0-2705 GCA_964358235.1 Candidatus Woesearchaeota archaeon | reverse complement strand
GAAAAAAAGATGAATTCTTTTCTATTAATCTATCTAAGCTTAGTTAGTATGATGGTAATAATTTATTTGATTATATTCTTTAGAAAAAAATCTTCTTGAAAATATTTCAGAATTTTCGTAAAATTTTCAGCTTTTTGATGTAAACCTTTTTTAATCTATTTTTTCTAGAATTGATTACGCTCAGGTAGCCTAACCAGGTATGGCGAGGGTCTTAAGAGGCTCCTAGACACAAGGGACTAGGAGCGCGGGGAAAACCCTTGATCCGCAAGATCTTCTGGGTTCGAATCCCAGCCTGAGCGCAATAAAACATCAGAAAAATATAAACCTTTCGATAAGTCTGTAAGAAATTACAGAGTCGAAAAAAGGAGGAAAAAATGGAATCAATGCAAACAGTGGAACTAACACCAAAAAAAATAGAACAGTTAAATGACCAGCCAGTAGTTGAATCAGTTATGTATGTAAGTTTAGACGGAAAATGGTTTGTTCACAAAACTGTGATCACTGACATTAAATCAGTAAATTATATGAAAAAAGTCTTTAAAGACGATGAAGAAGACGAAGAGGATTAATTTTTTTTATTTTTTCTTAACTATAAAAACACAAAAATCTAACTCTGAGAAAGGCCAAAAATTCAATTAATTCCTAATTTCTTTACAAAAAATTTTCATACCTTTTTTCTCATTGATAAAAACAAACCCTACTTTTTCTAACACTCTAGTAGAAGCAACATTATTTTTTCTGCAATGGGCATACACTTTTTTTACTTTAAACTTCTTAACAATTTCTTTCAAGAATATCTTTAATGCTTTAGTAGTATTGCCTTTATTCCAATAATCCTTCCCAATCCAAAATCCAATTTCTAAAGTTTTATTATTTAAATCAAATTTCTCAGCAATACAATTTCCAATCAATTTTTTGTTTAAAATAATAGCTAAAGCATAAAATTCAGGATTATTTTTTTTATAATTGGCAATAACTTTCTTCAACCAAGATTTTTCTTGCTTCCTAACTTTATCATCAATAACTTTAGTAATGTCATTCATTAAAAACAACTCTAAATGCCTTTCTAAATCTTTTAGAGTATATTTTCTTAAAATCATTTCAACTTCACAGGCTTAACACCTTTTCCATACTTTTTTTCCATATATTTATTAAAGAACTTCAAGTATTCATCAAGATCCTCATTATTAGGTAAAATAATTAAATCAACTGGATAAGCTAAATTCTTTTTGCCTTTAACTTTTGTTACAATTGCTAAATCAATATCATTAGCATTTTTCTTTTTTGAAACCACACTTCCAACAACATAAATTTCAGATAAATCATTATCTAATTTTTTAAGAATGTTTTTTACATCATTCCACATTTCTTTTCGATTAGAATCTTTAAGATACTTCTTAGGTAATTCTTTCATAATCTAATAACATCACTAAAACTTAATAAAACTTTTTAAAATAAACCCTCTCTATTATGAAATATTGTCGCCTATTGTAAATAATCATAGATTAAAAATAATAAAAAACAATTACTGAGAGTTATAAAATTGCAAAAATATGTTTGAAGAATGTTTTAGCATGCTCTAAGCTTTCTTTAGCAGGTTCTTTATTTGCTTGTGGCATAATTCTATAAGTAAATTCTCCTCTTTTATTTTTCTCTTCTTTAAAAAGTCCAAGCAAATATTCTGCTCGAACTAATGCTTCTTGATAGATTTTTAGTAATTCAATATCAAGTTCCCCACTTTCAACAAATTTTTTGAATTCTTCAAATGCTTTTTTATGTTCTTCTGGAGCAGAAACTTTAATTTCCTTCTTTGCAAGATATGCTTTCGCTCCATAGAATATACTATAATAACTATGTGTAATAACTGCGCTATAATATGTTTCAGGATCATTGACTTTAAAAACCTCTTCTTGTATGTTTAGTTCTTTACTAATTATAAAAATAATCTCTGCTAATTTGATCTCATTTTCAGCTCTATGAATATATAATTTTGAATCCATTGCTTATTCCCTCCTGAAGTATTGAATAAAAAATCATAGGATTATGAATCGCAAGATGCTTATATGCTATTTGCTTCCCTAAATTCTCATGTTTATCTTTCAACATCTGAAGCATTTCATTTTTTGTAATAACATGGGCATCTATCTTTAAAATGGATTTAAGTTCAGCAGACTTAATAGATAACTCACAATTATTTTTATCTTCTGTAGAATTTACAAGAATTGCAATATCTAAATCAGATTTTTCTTTCTGCTTACCTTCAGCATATGATCCAAAAATGACCAAAGAAATAAATTCTGTATTTGATAATTCATCTTGAATTATTTTTAAACTACTTTTAACAAGGTTAGAGATTTTCTCTTTAATCAATATATCAAAATATGAAAAAACAACACTATTCTCCAAATTTAAGAGATACAATAAAATATTACCAACTTTCCTCTTTTTAATAAGATTTTCTGCAATAAATGTTGCTACTGCATTTTGGATGATAGAATTGGATTTTTCTTTTGAATAATCTTTTATCTCCCTATAAGTCATTTCTCTATAGGGCTTTCTCAAAAAGGCTTCAAATATTTTAATCTGTTTTGGCGTTAACATGGCTATACCAGTTTTATAGTAGAATCATACCTAAATAAGGGTAGTATATAAATGTTTCTATTGATAAAAGAAGGGAACTCAAAAGATATATTCTCCAGCATATA
>CAYHOR010000126.1:0-2762 GCA_964358235.1 Candidatus Woesearchaeota archaeon | reverse complement strand
ACTACGTTTTATTCCGGCGGGTTGAGTGAAGCTGAGTCTGATGTTCTTGCAAAAGAGTTTTCTGAGACGAGAGGAGATAATAAAATTTATTTTAATACTGATAGAAAAACTATTCTTTCTAACACTGTTGAGAATTTAGATGATATGTTCAAAGAATTTGGTGTAGATATTGATACCTCTGAAGTTGAAGGTGATATTATGAGAACAAATAAATTTACTATTGATGAAGGTATGACTTTGAAAGATGTTTTAATGGCTGTATTACCTTCTGGTTATTATTTTAATATTCAAGAAAATGGCGCTATAAAAATATTAACTTTACAATTAGTTG
Source organism: Candidatus Woesearchaeota archaeon (assembly GCA_964358235.1). Classification (GTDB taxonomy): domain Archaea; phylum Nanobdellota; class Nanobdellia; order SCGC-AAA011-G17; family GW2011-AR17; genus JAGVZZ01. The sequence continues at coordinate 2,431 of CAYHOR010000126.1, read as the reverse complement.
ATCCTTGTGATTCTGCAGAAATTTATACAACTGAAGGTTTAGAAGAATTAGAATTTGATGATGAACAAAAGTTAGATAACAAATTGAAGTTAGATATGTTATGCACTTCTGTAAGTTATTTTCAAAAAGTTATTGATAATTATAATGATGAGATTTTATCTGATAGCGGGAAACCTGTAGTTGAAGAATCTTATTTTGGTATTGCTGGAGCCTACAAGGAAATTGCTGCCACTTTAGATTCATTGAGTGATGAAGAAGTTCGTGGTGCAATGCAGAGAGAGTTAGAAGCTTATCAAGAACTTGTAAACAGAGAGAGTTCAATTGTTAATGAAGTTAGTTTTCAAACGGAAGTTAGTAATTTAAGAAGTCATTTAGTTGGTGATGCTACATATGGCACTGCATCTATTTCAGATCATGACCAGCATGTTTATGTAGAATTAATTTCTGTCAAAGAATTAGACAAAGAAGATATGTCTTCAGTAGTTTTAAGTAAGGATGGTATACAAAATACTTATTTTGTCGGCGATGTTTTATTTGGTTCAGATTTGGAAGATGAAAAAAATTTAAAATTTAATTGGTATGTATACAAAGTTAATGATGAATCTGTATTATTGAAAAAAATTTATACTACTTCTGGAAAGACTGGCACTTCTAAAACTATTAAGTTAGACAACAGTGAAAATATTGAAGGGTATGCAATTAAAGTTCAGAATATAATAAGTAAAAAAGATGCTTATATTACAATAATTCCAGGTACAGGAGAATCGTTACATTCAAAATCGAATTTTTCAATACATATTCCAATAGAAAAAAGAGCTTTTCAATTGAATCCTGATAAAATCGATGATAGAATTGAAAAAGCTAAAAAATTACAAGAAAAATTAGATTCCATAACTGAAAAATTAGATAAGATTGTTAGGACGTGGAATTATGCTTGTTTAGGTGTGTTCGCATTTATCTCTGCAAAGATGTTATTCTTTAACAAAGGTTCTTCAAAAGCTAGACAAGATGTTGTTCATGGATTTGATGGAAATAGTGGGTGGGGAGCTTATTGTGAAGAGAGATCTGCTAGAGATTGTCAAGGAACTTGTTATAATACTTATGATAAGTGTATGTTAGAGAATTCCAATGAAATACAAAGTGATATCGAGGCTGCACAAGCTGCGAAAGAAACTGCTGAAGAGTTGGATGGTGATTACAGTGATGAACAGTGGTATCAAGATTTGACTAATGGTTATGGTAGCAGTTTAGATGAATGTCAGAGTTTAGTTGGTGATCAAGTATTTTTAGATGATGAAAGTTTGAAAAATTATGCTTATATGAATAGTTTAAAAGAAATTGGCGGTTCAGAACAATTAACTGAATCATTAGATAAGAGCTATGCTCCAATTGAAGATACTAGCAAGAGTGATTCGGAATTCAAAGCAAAGCAAGAAGCTTGCAAGAGTGTTACTAAAGGCATTGAGAATAATGCAAAAGAATGGAATACTATAACCAATGAAAAAAAGCAGCAGACTAAGAAGGAAGAAATAGCAGCTGCAATTTATGACAGTAATTATATACAAACGACAAGTGGCGGAGAGATTCCTTCTATAAAAATTATTCCCTCATTAAGTAATGATTATTTAAGTACTGTAGAATTAGTTCAAGTTGGAAGAGTTTTCAAAGGCGGTACTAATAAAAAATTTAAAGTTTATACTTCTAGTTCTACAGATGATGTTACAGAAATGACTTATAATGAATATTTAGCAATATTAAAAGATGAAAAAAAGAAATTAGAGAGTAATAATCCAGTTGATGATAAAACTTTAGATAAAATAACAGATGATATAAAATTATTAGAAGAAAAAGAGAGTTATATTGCTAAAGACAGAGCTGATTCAATGGTTGCTGATAGTGGTGCAAGGTATTATTTGAGTTCTGACAGACGAACAATTTATGTTGGCACTGCGTCTTACAGTACTGGTTCATTGAGTGAGAAATATGCTAGTGATGCTAAAATAGAAATATTTAGTTCTGGGAAATTTAAAGGTTTACCATATTGTTTACCTTACAAAAATGGTAATTTTATCAAATTTTTATCTTATACTACAAATAATGAAATTCATACAATGCAAGTTTGGAATGTTGGAACTGATGGACAGTTATGCACTGCTGATGATGTTTTAGTTGCTCATCAAAGTGAGTTAGAGTATGATACCGGTGATTATAATTATAATAAGTTACAAAGTTTTGCTAACAAATATGTAAAGATGACTTTCTATGAAAATGAGAGAGTTGAAATTAATGGAATAAATTTCATTGTAAGTTATGGTAAATCTAAGACTGTAATGGAAGGTGCGTCTGCAAGTTGTTATGATGTAATGAATCCGAATGATTGCAAGTTATTGTTCAATACTTGTGATCCTGTAATGTGTCCACCATCTAGATT
>CAYHOR010000125.1:0-2825 GCA_964358235.1 Candidatus Woesearchaeota archaeon | reverse complement strand
GAAAAATTAAAGGAAATTAATCAGGAAAATCTTTGCATAAATTCTATAATTATATGTGAATTATTTAAAGGAGCATATAAATCTAATAATTCTCAAACATCAATAATTATCTTTGAAGAATTAATTAAAGGATTAGAAATTTTAAATTTTTCTAAAGAAACTTACCATTTATATGGAAAAATACATCAAGAACTTAAAAAATTAGGAAAACCTATTCAAGAATCAGACTTACTTATTGGTTGTTTAACAATTTCTAACAATGCAACATTAATTACAAAAAATTATAAAGACTTTTCAAATATAAAAGGACTAAAAATTATTGCTTGGTAAAGTTTTGTAAAATAATTTACTCTATTAAAATATCCTCATTATAAATTATTTATAACAATTCTGAAGCTGAATCTAATATCTGCAAAGTCACAATTAAATTGCCAGAAATAATATTATATAGAACTAATTTCCATAAATATATAAAATCTCAAATTAATTTAAACTTTTCTAATATCTCTTCCAAAGTTTACCCCAATCAGTTCTCATAAACTTATTCACTCTATATCTTCAAACAGTATTATACCATAAATAATCATGATAAAAAGCAGAACCAAATACGGCAGTTTTAAACAATCCAGTATGAAATAATAAAGGTTCAACAAAAGACAATGCACCTTTCCTAAACATCTGATCCCAAAAAATTACAGGACTTTTATTAACTTTAAACTTAAAATTCACTTTAGAAATATCTTCCCCAACAATATCAATCTGATCAAAATCACCACATCCCAATCCTAAATCATGTGCTAATTTGATATACTTAATCTTCATAGGATCAAATCCCATCATCTTAGCAGAAATCGCATCAATAGCAACTTGATCTCCAGAAGCTAATATAAAATTTTTAATTTTAGGTACCATTGTCCTCGGACCAGCACCATCACCAGCAACAGTTCCATCCATTACAGCAAATATTCCTGAATGAATTTCTTTTTGAATCGTTAACAAATCAACCAAAACTTCATGAATTTTCTTATGACAATGATGCCTTTTCTTTGTAATCAAACCCCCAAACGCATTCTTCATAGCTCCAGTCATTTGGGTATGTCCGTGGCATTTTTGAGTAGGAAAATGCACAATATTCTTTCCAATAAACATCTTAGGAATATAATTTCCTTCAGGAAAAATTTCGTTCAAAGCCAATAAATCTTTTTTAGATTTATATTTAACCCATTCAACTTTTGTTAACGGCTCAAATTTAAGATTATATCTTTTCAATATATTTGCCCATTTATTTTGCTTCACTCCTTTAATCAAATCTGTAACAACAGTCTCATTTTCAACAGCATGCAATCCTTTAGATTCATCATTAACTAATTTTTTAAGCACACCATCAAGCTGCCATGGCTGCGTAGAACAAGCAGGATAATACAAACTCCAAGAAAGATTCAATTTCAAAATAGTTTCATTCTCTTTTTTTACAAACTTTTTATATTCAGCCAAATCCATTAATTTAGAATAATCTTCCAACACTGTAGAAGGACTAGTTTTCAATACTGCAACCTTGCTCATTAAAAAAATAATTTATTTCTTAATTATAAACCCTTCTAATATAATAATTCCTCAACATTCCTAAGAAATAAATCAAAATTAAACCTAGGACTATCTCATAAACCCATTCATAGCCATTGAAAGAACTAGTCAAAAACCTAAAAACTAAATAAATATCTAATAATAATATAATCACTCCTAAAATAGCAAAAGGAACAAACGAAAAATAAAATTTTCTAAATAACTTCTTCCAATTATCAAAAGATAATAATACTAAACTATACCATAAATATAACAAAATAAAGAATAATAATAAAATCAGAATTAAATAAATAAAATATGTGAAATCATACAACATCATTGCAAAGGATAATAGAATAAAATTCTCCAATAAATAAAATAAGACTAATATTGCTAAACTTAACAAAAAACCCTTTTTAATATAATGTAATCTAACCTTTTTAGAAGAAATCTGTAATAACTGAACCAAGATAAACAAACTAAACAATAAAAAAGGGATTATATACATCATAAACAAATAAGTCCCTGATAATAAATAATCAAAATTATTAACACTTCCAGCAGCAGAATTAAGTTCTTCATAAGTCATATTATCCAAATTAAAATCAAAATTCATACTTTGAGAATAAACTAAAAATTGTGCAATAATTAGCTTTCCAAATACTAAAATTAAAAACAATGCTGCGAAAAATAATAAATCTAATATAAAAGTTTTAAATCTCATTAACAATTTTAAATATTTAGGAGTTTTTAAGCATTATCAAAGATTTAGATACTCAAAATGCATAGGATCACAATAATTATTCCAATCACCACCCCAACTAAACCCAGCTTCATCAAAAGAATCTATAATGCATTGAGGTAGCTTATGAACACAAACATCTGAAGAGCTAGTTTTATCATAATCTGGATTCAAATCAGGTCTTACATCAATGGCCACGCCGTAAGCATGCGGACTTATTCCTATATCACAATTATCAGGAGTATTGCCTTTATTTTGAATACATCTATAACTATAAGTCCCGCCGCCAGAACCTAGAAATAAATCTTTTGAAAAACCATAATTACTTGAAAAATCTCTATTATTATCACAATTATTTCTGATATTATTGCTTGCTTCTTCAAATGCATCAACGGCATCTTCATTGACAGAAATACTAAAATCTAAAAATTGAATTGTGGTTAAATATTCTTTTATTTCACTCTCTTCAGTGCCATAAGTATCATATAAATCAGAATAAGAACTCAATCCATTACTACTT
>CAYHOR010000124.1:0-2891 GCA_964358235.1 Candidatus Woesearchaeota archaeon | reverse complement strand
TGATGATTGATAACCTGTGGCTTGAATAAAATTAAATCCAGAATTTATTAATCTTGGAATTATCCAAATTAGATATATTACAAATGAAGTAATTAATAAATATATTTTTTGTTTTAGCTGTTTTATATTAAGGCTAATTAATATAATAATGATTGGAATTAAAATTATACCTAAAATTTTTGTTAAGAAACACAATCCTATTAATATTCCTGAAAAGATATTCCATTTTAAAGTATTTTCTTTGAATGCTTTGTAAATGGAGTAAACTGCAAATAAGAATAGAGGGTAAAATAAGTTTTCACTCATAGATGTAAATGTGAATATGAAAAAAGGAGGAATAAATGCACTCATTGCGGCTATTAGAAAGCTTTTGTTTTTGTTGAAAAATTCTTTACTTAACAAATATACTGGGAAAATAATTAACGAACTTAGAATACTATTGATTATTTTTATTACAAATAAGACTGTATTCATATCATCAAAGAAGAATGCAGGTGAGATTAATATAGAATATAATAAGGGATATTTAGTTTCGCTCATTTGCAGGATACTTAAAGTATCAAAAAAAGTCTTTGCAGACTCTTGATATGTCAAGCTGTCTGAGAAACCCAAAGGGAATGTGATAAATGTTGAGAAGATTACTTTTAAAATTATTAATAGTATAAACAAGTAAATTAATCTTTTATTCATAGTTGATTTTTTAAAATTTAGATTTATAAAAGTTGTTAATTTATATTCTTTGCATTATCGTCGTTATTCCTCTTTTTAATCGTTTTAGAGGTTCTTTGTCCGTGAAAATCTTTTTTATTCGTTTGTTAATATATTTTGGTCTAAAATAGAATGAAATATATGCTTTTTTGTAAAGTTTTTTTAGTTCTTTTTCTGGAATTGTATCTGGAATGAATGGAAGTTCATCATTAACACTTGAATATGTTTTATAATTTGAGAAGTCTCCAACACTAACAGTTCCATGTTCTTGACAAAGTTTAAAAAGTTCAGTATCTGGATGTGGATTTACTAAAGTGAATTGAACATAATCTGGATCAATTTCTTTTGCAAATTCAATAGTTTCTAGAACTTCTTCTTTTGTTTGTGTAGGCAATCCTATAATAAAAAATCCAATGCTTTCAATGCCTACTTCTTTGGTCCATTTGAATACATCTCTTATTCTTTCTTTATTTATTTCTTTTTTAATTAATTTTAACACTCTTTCTGAACCTGATTCTACCCCATAAGAAATATTATAACATCCAGAGTTTTTCATAGTAATTAATAATTCTTTATCAATACAGTCGACTCTTGTAGTACAATTCCAAGTAATACCCAGATTTCTTTGAGTTAATAGTTCACATATTTCTACTACTCTTTTTCGATCTAATGTGAATGTATCATCGTAAATTCTTATATCTTTTATTCCATATTCTTTATTTAAAAATTCTATTTCGTCTACAACACGTTTTGCAGAATGTGGTCTGAATCTGTTTCCAAAAATGGGTTTATGACAAAATATACATTGGAATGGACAGCCTCTTGAAGTTATAAGGGTAGTAGCTGGTAATTGGCGATAAGATGCTGGTGATGGTTGATACAATTGCATAGGTACTAGTTCATATGCTGGGAATGGCAAGTCATCTATATTTTTGATATATTCGCTGGGTTTGAAACTTCCATCTTTATAGATTATTCCAGGGATATTTTCTAAGGATTCTTTGTTATTTATTTTTTCTACAAATTCTTTTAGGATATATTCAGATTCACCATAAATTCCGTAATCTGCGGATTCAATTTTTTTGATATATTCTGGAATTGCAGTAATATGGGGACCACCAATCAATGTTATTGCATTCGGAAGAATTTGTTTTGTTAGTTCTAATATTTTTTTTGAACCTTCAATATTTGATGTGAAACATGATACTCCAACAATGTCTGGTTTGAAATCAAGAAGATCTTTTTTTAAATTATTTTCATTGTAATCTTTTTTGATTGATAATACAAAGGCATCAATTACTTTTACTTCGTGTTCGGCTTGCTTTAATACTGCTGCAATATATAGGATTCCTAAAGGTGGATAAATTGCACTGGAGTAACCTTTTTGTGCGTGTTTGCTGGATGGACTAACAAGTAATATTTTCATTAATTTTGTTGGTTTTTGTTGATTTATAAATTTAATTAACTTTTAGTTCAGGATATTTTGTGAGAGTTTCCGTCATTAATTGCAATTGTGATATTCTTTTTTGGTAGAATGGAATAGAACTTTCTTCTGTTATTATTGTTGGATCATATGTAAAATCTATTTTCACTTGTTCGACTCTTTTTCCTTCTTTTCTTGCTAGCAATGGTTCAATGGTATGAATATCCCAGTATGCTTTTTCTACTTTTGATTCAAAATTTAATAAGTAGGGTGTTTGATCTCTTCTCCAAATCAATGGTCCAAAACAAAAATCCCAATTTAAGCCTGTATAGTCTTGATAGAATCTGTTGATTGCAGATTCAGTATATTTCTGAAATTCAGAACAGGTTAATTGTTTTCTACCGGGTAACAAGAAGTCCAATGAATTATTGTTAAGATATTTTACTAATTGGAGAATGCTTCTTACAAAGTCTGGTTTTTCAGGCTCCATACAGACAATTATATCTTTTCCTGTTTCGTAGGCTTTCTGATAAGCTTCACGTTTTGATTCTCGCAGATCTTTTTGAGTTTCAATAAATATTTTTATTTCTAAATTTGTAATTGTTTCTATAAATTCTGAATATGAACCACCATCGACGATAATTATTTCAAAATTGTTTTGTTTTAATAGTTGAATTGTTTCTATTGCAAGATTACTTCTAATATCATTACTTTTGTAAAATGTTACTAGGTTAACTACTACATTGTTCATATATTTGTA
>CAYHOR010000123.1:0-2914 GCA_964358235.1 Candidatus Woesearchaeota archaeon | reverse complement strand
ATCTAAAGGAACTCCTTCATAATATAATGCTGTAAACCAATCTTCTTTTCCATTTTCTATAAGCGTAACTAATTTCTTTGCTCCTCTAATTACCTTTAAACAAATAACAATATCTTTCAAAATCCATTTGCAATGAACAATTGCTTGTTCATTAGGAGGTTTTTCATTTAAAACTTTCATATCTTCATAAAGTTTTTTTAATCTTTCATATTGAATATTAATTTCAGAATTTTCTTCAGCATATTTTTTGAAATCACGAATGAGATGAGCCCAACAACGTTGTTTGAGTTTAAATTCATCATAGGCATTGTAACCATCTACGACGATAACCCCATTAAAATTTCCTAAAAGTTCTTTTATATTTATTCTTGCTCTGTTTGTAGCAGCACTTAATATTGAAATGGTTTTTGTAAAAACTCCCCAAACATAGCCATTTTGTCCATCTTTTCTAAAACCTGTTTCATCAGCATTAACATAAGATTCTCTTCTTAATTTTTCAAGCATTAAATTTCGTTGTGGTTCTAAAGTTTTTGCAAAATTGTTAGTAATATTTTGAACTTCAACATCACTAAAACTTGGTGCACCAAGTTCTCTTAGAAAATCAGCAATTTTCTTATGAGAATTTGTAATATTTTTTAGCATAACAGTTATTGCTTGAATATTTTTACCATAGATTCCATTTGTTAAGTTAATATCAGCAAAAACAATTTCTCCTGTTGCTGGAGAAATATATTTCATAATTCTATGCTCGATAACTGTAATAGGTTTATCTGGAAAATCAATAATAGTTTTCTTAAAATAACCTATAGGATTTCCTAAAGGTAAACCTGATATTGGGCAAGTCTCAAGTTTATGCTCAACAATAGCATCAGGCGGTGGAAGATTTATTCCCCCACCATTGCTACCAGAAGGTTTGCCTGGAAAACGAGGTTTATCTTCTTTCTTTTTTTCAGTATTTTTCTTTAATTGTTTTGATGAAGGGGTATGTGGATTATCAAAAGCTTGAAGATAATGTTCAATCTTTTCAAGACGTTCTTCTAGATTTAAAATAATCTCAATTAATTGGTCCTTTGACAATTGTTCAAGCTCTTTTCTTGTATACAATTATAATCACCTTTTCTCCAAGATATTCTTTTGGACAATCAATTTTCGCCCCTGTACCAAATTTTGTGACTTCACGTTCAAAATATCCATGAATATTTTCAACTTTAATTTCATTGGATAATTTAGTTTCGATTTTTCTCATGATATATATTAGATATATATTAAGTATATAAATCTTTCGGTTTGTGCTCGAAAAATTTCTAAAAAATAGGATTAAAGAGTAATTTTAGGGGTTGACTTATTACTTACTATAACTTCAATTGTGATTGAACTTATTTCTTTTTTAAATAATGATATGCACTTTGAGCAGCAATCGACCCTGTAGCTACTGCAGTAATGAACTGTTTTAATGAAGAAGCATTACAAACATCACCAGCAGAAAACACTCCTTTAACATTTGTAGCCATATTCTTATCAACTTCAATAAATCCTTTTTCGTCCAACTTTACTCCGATATCTTTAACGAGAGCCGTCAAAGGAATATTTCCAGCTTCAATAAAAACTCCATCTAAAGAAATATCACGACCATTATCAGTCTTTATTCCTTTAACATTTTTATCACCATAAATTTCAGTTAAATTAGTTTCATAAATAATTTCAATCTTTTTAGAAGCATTTAATCTTTCAACTAATATAGGTTCGGCAATTAACTCTTTTCTTCTATAGATTAAATAAACTTTCTTTGCATAATCTTGTAAAAATAATGCCGCAATCGCAGCAGAACATCCCCCTCCAACAACACAAACTACTAAATCTTTATACAAAGGACCATCACAAGTAAAACAATAATGAACACCATTTCCAGAATATTCTTTCTCACCAGGAATTTTTAACTCTCTATGTTTCATACCATTAGCTAATAAAATCATTAAACCTTCATAAGATCCATTTTCAGTTGTTACAACAAAATGTTCTCCTTCTTTTTTAATAGAAGCAACTTCACCTTGAATAAAAGAAGCCTTGGTTAATTTCACATGATCTACAAATTTCTTAGCCATCTGTGGACCAGTAATTCCAGGATCTCCTAACCAATTATCAATTCTTGGAACAATATTACAAATTCCACCTAATTCTATCCCAATTATAGATGTTTTCAAAGAAAACCTAGTAGCATACAACGCAGCCCCTAAGCCGGCAGGTCCTGAACCAATTATCAATAAATCTTCCATATACATAATAAAAATCTCCCCATATAAAAAGATTATGTCTTAAAATTCTCATACTTTAACTCAAACCCATATATTTCTTTAAAAGTTTTAAACAATTGTTCATTAGAACTAATATACTTCAAAGATTTTATCAAACTTAACATTTTCTGTTTACCATAATATTTAACTAAAAACTCAACAGCATGTCCAGATTCTTTGTATACTCCAATATCTGACAAATCATAATAATTTAAAAAATCTTTAAACTCCTTAACTTTATTTTTATTCTGCCCGGATAAATAAATTGCTAACCCTTCCCATAACCAATAAGGTTTTTTACAATAATTAGAATATATTTGAAAATAACAATGGCACAATTCATGTTTTACTAATTTGCTATAATCTTCATTACTAATATCTTTAACTTCATTTGAATTTTTATCAAATATAAACACATCATTTCTTTCAGTCCAACCAACAATCTTTCCAGTTTTTCTAAAACGTAATTTGTCAGCAGTATTCCTATCTTCAATTAAAAAAATTCTAGGTTTATCATAATCTTCCTTCAAATTGAAAAAATTTTCAAATTCACTAACAGATTTATCATAAACTTCTTTTAACAAGTTATCTTCTTTTCCTTCAACTTTAAAAAACATAAAAAA
>CAYHOR010000122.1:0-2931 GCA_964358235.1 Candidatus Woesearchaeota archaeon | reverse complement strand
TTTAAACTCTGCGCGGGCAAATGCCGTGTCCACCCCTACTGCAATTCACTCAGACCTAAAGGAGTGAGTGTTATTGCAGAGATTAATTATAAATTAGAAAATTTTAATTCTATTTATAAACTTAACGAATAATCTTTTTAAACCTCCACAAAAACTATCAAACAATGCAGCCTACTAAATATTATTCCTATGCAAACGGCGAACTGCCAAGAGGCTGTCAATTATGTGTAAAGGGAAGAAAACTAGTTCTATTCATCACAGGAGTCTGTACTAACTCATGCTACTTCTGTCCACTTTCAGAGCATAAATATCATAAAGATGTTATCTATGCAAACGAACGTCCAATAAACGAAATAAAAGAAATCATAGAAGAAGCAAAAATATCAGGTGCATATGGAGCTGGAATCACTGGTGGCGACCCATTGGCAAAACTAGATAGAACATTGGAAGCAATAAAATTACTAAAAAAAGAATTCAAAAATTTTCATATTCATTTATACACACCATTGGAATTAGTGGATGAAAATAAAATAAAACTATTAGAATCTGCAGGTCTAGACGAAATTCGATTCCATCCTAACTTGGATGATGATAAACTATGGAATAAACTAAAAATTAAAACAAAAATGTCTAAGGGGATAGAAATTCCTTGTATTCCAAATAAAGATATTAAAAAATTAATCAACTACGCAAAAGATCATGTAGAATTCTTCAATTTAAATGAATTAGAATACGCAGATGCTCAACATAATAAATTAGCAGAACTAGGTTTTACTACAAAAGATGATTATTCATATGGCATCAAAGGATCTGAAGAATTAGCACTTCAACTTTTACAAGAGTTCCCAAATTTAAGAATGCATTATTGCACCACTAAATTAAAAGATTCAGTGCAAATGATGAACCGTATTGAAATTCGAGCTAAAAATATCAAAAAACCTTATGATATTATTAATGGAGCTTTACTAATCAGAGGAGCAATCTCTGGAAATGAACCTCTTGAAGAAATGCATAAAAAAGTTTCTAAATATTTTGAAAATGATATAGATTTAGTCAAAAAAAGGTTAATCTGTTCTAGAAATAATATAAAAAAATATTCTAAAGAATTAAAAAAATTAAACTATAAACTAGAAATTGTTGAAGAACTTGCTACATACGACGAATTTGAAATTGAATCTGAAGAAATTTAAAGTCTTCCTATTGCATAAAGCAATTTTTTATGACCTTTTATTAGTTTTTCAATTTCTTCAATTTCTGTTGAAACTATTTGTAATTTGTCTTTATCTTTTAAACTATTCATAAACATTATACACATTAACTAATTAAAAACATTTCCAATATTCCAAAACATTTAAAAGAACTTAAACAATAACAAATGTATGAAAAATGAAATAAATATCTATTTTAGATATGCATTAATCATACTTTTACTGGTTTTAGTCTTTTTGGTAATCAAACCATTTTTAGCAACCTTAATTTTAAGTCTTATTCTCGCTTACATAATTTATCCATTACATAAAATTCTTAATAAAAGAATGAACGAAACTCTTTCAGCAGGAATAATTACTATTTTATTGATGATAATTATAATAATTCCATTTATTTTATTAACAAATTCACTTCTTAATGAAGCTATAACTATATACAAAACTACAAACATTGCAAATTTAGAATCATTAATCTCATCAAAATTTAATATTGAAATAAATGAAAATATTCAAAATCATATTGAAAGTATAACTAAGAATGCTTCAGCCTATTTAATTACAAAACTTTCAGAATTTATAATCTCAATTCCAACAATTATTTTAAACTTCTTTATAATGTTGTTTGCAATCTTTTTTACATTAAGAGATGGAAATAAACTATTAAATTATTTCTTTGAATATGTTCCTATTGAAGAATCTATAAAAAATAGAGTAATAAAACGAACTTCATTAACATTAAAATCTTTATTTTATGGGAATATTGTAATCGCAGTTTTGGAAGGAGTAATTGCAACAATAGGATTCTACATCTTAAATGTTAATTCACCAATAACTTGGGGTATTATAGTGATGATTTCAGGTCTTATTCCAGGAATAGGAGCAAGTATTGCTTGGATACCATTATCAATATTATCATTCTTAAACGGGGATTTAATCAACGCAATTTGTATAGCATTATTTGGTTTGATAGTAATTTCAATTTTGATAGATAATATACTTAAAGCAAAAATCCTTTCAAATAAAACAGATATTCATCCATTAGTTTTAGTAATTGGAGTTCTTGGAGGAGTATTAGCTTTTGGACCTATTGGAATCTTAATTGGTCCACTAATATTATCAATTTTTCAATTAACATTAAACATCTACATTGAAGTAAAAGAAAATTAAGAAAACATTTATATATCTACCGACATAATAATATCAAATATGAAATTAAAAGTAAAAGAAATTCATCTTTCTACTGGGGGTCCTCTAATTGCTGTTGTTAGTGATAAAACTGCCAAACAATTATCCCTTTTTACAAAAGATAGAATCCATATTAAAAAATTGAAATCTAAAGAAGGAATTACCTGTGTAATAGATATATCAAAAGAAGGAATTAGAGATAATGAAATAGGTTTGTTTCAAGAAGCTTTCAAAAAATTACAAACTCCAGAAGGTATTCATATAGAAATTATTAGAGCAGAAAAACCATTATCAATTCAAATCATAAAAAAGAAACTTCAAGGTGATGAACTTAATGATAAAGAAATTGATACAATTGTCAAAGATATTGTTAACAACGAACTTTCTGAAATTGAACTAACTTACTTTGTATCAGCTTGCTATATTAAAGGTTTCACGATTGATGAAACCGTTTCACTTACAAACGCAATAGTAAACAACGGAGAAAAATTACACTTTAAAGATAAAATAATCGTCGATAAACATTGTTTAACTTATG
>CAYHOR010000121.1:0-2934 GCA_964358235.1 Candidatus Woesearchaeota archaeon | reverse complement strand
AAATAGATTGTTGTTTTAGAAAAGTTTAAAATAAGGTTGTTAATTTCTTTGATTATGAGATTGAGTATATTTTTACCTTTAATAATTGCTTGTAATTCTTCTGTTAAAGAAGTTATTGAGGATGTTGAAACTCCAGAAGATGCAAGGGAATATCTTTACAAATATTTTTTTAGTTCAAAACAATATATATATACAACTAATAATTTTGAAACAACTTATAATGAAAGAGATGGTGACTGCACTGAAGCTGTTGTTGCAGTGAGTAGTTTGCTGGAAGATTATCCTATGAAGTTTTTAGCTATGAATAAAAATGGTAGAATTGGGCATATGGTTTATGTTTATCAAGAAGATGATCATTGGATTCCTATTGATATGAATGTTAAGAAACTTAGGAAGTTTGATTCATTAGAAGATATGGTTAAAAGTTATGGATATAATAAATATTCTTTTGGAACAATTCCTGAATCTGATAGAGAAAAATTAATTAGTGGCTCAGTTAATTTAGTTGAATATTTAGGAGAATTTAAATCTCTTTAATTTGGTTATTTTCTGGAATTACAAATCTTAGTCCGACACCTATTGAAATCATTGCTGAAAGTATTGCCATATGTTCTTTTCCTGAGCCTGAAGAAAAGTTTAATGCTACGTCTCCAGAGAGTTTGATTTTTAATTCTTTACTGATAATTTCTTTTATTGAATCGTGATCTTTATTTATATCAATAAGAATTATATTTACTGGTCGTCCACAATTAAAATTTTCTTTTCCGAAGTCGTTAGTGATTAAATAAATATTTTTCCAATCATATAATCTAATAAGATTTGAAACTTCAAGCCATGTCCCTTTACCAGTTCCTAAACTGCATACCAAATCTGTCATAAAAATAAGGTATTTTAAGGGTTTTTAAAGATATTTGACGTTGGGAACATATCTACTATAGCAACAAAAAGTTTTAATACTCAAAATATTATCTAAAAGTTATGGAAGACATGGTTCAATATGTATGCACAGAATGCAGATTCAAATTTAGAAGAAGAGCAAGCAAGGTAGAAAGGATTTGTCCTAATTGCGGCAGAGACGGCGGAATAGAAAGAGGAGACATTACAATCAATAAAATGATTAAAGAAGCTGGCGATTTGTTTGATTAAGAGATTTTTCCTCTTTGCCAGTCTCTAAGCAGCATCCTTGCAGTCTCGTCGATGTTAGGTATTCCACCTTTTATTAATTTTTTTAATTTGATTGCGATACTTTCTAAAATTTCTTCAACAGAGCCATCTTTAACACCATAATACTTACAAATTATATTTCTTTTATGTTTAATTAATTCAAAAGCAGCTAAGTCTGGATCTTTTATTTTTGTAGGATCTGTTGCTCCAATCATTGACAATTTTGAAGGATCTTTTTCAAGATATGGAAGAACTCCAGGAGTGTCTAACAAATAAATTTCTTCTGTAATCCTTATTAATTTTTTAGATTTTGTATATCCTGCATGTGGCGACGTGCCAGCGGATTTACGCCCTTTAAGTGCATTAATGACCGAACTTTTTCCAGTATTTGGATAACCTACTACGCCAACTGTAACTTTTTCACCTTTTGCAACTTCCATAATTTTTCTTAATAAAATAGTTGTTCCTTGGTGCTTGATTGCAGAAATAAAAACAGTATTGTGATGTTTATTTTTCCATTTTAACAAGTCTTCTTTTTTTGCAAGATCTGATTTGTTCAAGACGTAAATTATAGGTTTATCTTTTGCTTTATCTTTTAATTCTTTGTTTTCGGTTTGATCAGGAAATCTTGCGTCTAGCACCATTAAAATTAAATCTGATCTTTCTAATACATGGTTTACAATATCCCAAAAACTTTTCATATTTTAAGATTGGATAGTCTTGTTTATAAACCTTAACCAAAATAATTATATAGTTGTAATCAAAAAATGATTTTATGAAACAATTTATTTTATTATTTATTTTATTGCTACCTTTAGCAGTTGCTTCAGAATGTGATGACTTGTGTTTAGAGAAAGGATTTGATTTTGGAGCTTGTAAAGCTACAATTGAGGAAGGGTTTTGTAATGGAAACAGTGCTGAAACTGTTTTTGGTTTTAGTACTTGTGAAAACTATGACAGATGCTGTTGTGGTAATGTAGAAGGAACTGTTGATGAAACTATTGTTGATGAAGGAAGTTCTTTAGTAGATCTTTACAAGGATAAAAGTGCTTTTGATATTGCAGAAAATTTATTTTGGGTATTATTATTAATTGTAGCAATATTAGCTTTAGCAGTAGCAATAAAGAAAAAATCTTCTAAAAAAGAAGAAATTAAAGAGGAATAACTCTTATTTTTTTATCTTTTATTCCAATTCTTAAATTTTTAAGTTCATATTTTTTAATTCCTTGTGATTCTGCCCATTTTATAGCAGTTTCTTCAGAAGCGAACGTTTTTGGTCTTTTCTTTCTTTCTCTGTTTTCTGGTCTTGCGCAACCTAAATGTGTCGGACCTGCGTTTTTTCTTTTGAATTTTGTATGAACTTTAATCATTATTCAAATTGAAATTTAGTTTGTTTATAATTGTTTTCTTTTTTAGAGTGTTACTATATAATGGTATCAATACAAAAGCTTATAAACTAGTTATTATTTTAGGGTAGTATCAAAACTCGCGAGGTTTACAAAAAATGAAGAAAATTTTAAGTTTAGGTTTAATGTTGGCAGGTAATGCATATGCTAGTGATAATGTTTTAGACACATTTAATCAAGTAGCTAAAGAAAATAATGCTGTAGTTGTAGAGGTTCCTTTAGTAAATGGAATGCCTAAGTATAAATTATGGGGTATTGCATCAGAATTTGTAACTGGTGATGATAATTTAATTAATGGTATACATAATGTTACAATGTGTGATTCTGAAGCTGATAGAAAAGCTGTTGCTATTGCTGATAATAG
>CAYHOR010000120.1:0-2951 GCA_964358235.1 Candidatus Woesearchaeota archaeon | reverse complement strand
GATGTCAGAGATAGAAGAGAAATTGCTCAATATTCTGTCACTAAAAAAACCACTCAAAATATTGCTGAGAAAACAAAATTTGACGCACGTAAATTTGTTGATCGTGCAGAAGAAATATTTGAAAAATTGTGACTTAATATCCATTTTCTGGAGTTTTAACATTCTCAATAACATCTCTAACAGAAGAATTACAAGCAATAGTCAAAGGTAAAATAATTACCAACAACCTTATTTTAAACTTTTCTAAAACAACAATCTATTTAAAACCAAATTTATACAAAATATTATGCCTGTATTTAATGAAGATTTCCTAAAATTTGAAGAAACTATTTTCAAAGAAAGTATGGTCTTAGACTATGACTACCTTCCTCACGTTCTTAAATTTAGAGAAAATCAGCAGCAATATATTGGAACAATCATCAAACCACTTTTTGCAGGAAGAATAGGCTCTAATTTGATAATAACAGGAAAACCTGGTATTGGAAAGACTGCTGCATGTAAACATGTTTTAAGAGAAATGGAGCAATTCTCAGATAAAATTTATGGAATTTATGTTAACTGCTGGAAACATGATACAGTCTACAAAGTATTAGTGGACATCTGTGAACAGTTAGGCTACAAATGGGTTCAGAATAAAAAAACAAATGAATTAATGGAAGAAATTGCAAAAATTATAAACAAAAGATCAGCCGTAATAATTTTAGATGAAGTAGATAAACTCAAAGAAGAACAAGTTATTTATCAACTAGTAGAAGATATTTTTAAAAAATGTATAATTCTTATTACAAATGATAAAGAATATTTATCTACATTAGATCAACGAACACGATCAAGATTGATTCCAGAATTAATAGAATTTGAACCTTACTCATTCAAAGAAACATTAGATATTTTAGAAGAAAGAAAAAAATTTGCATTTTACCCAGAAGTTTTAGATACAAAAATTTTAGAACCAATTGTCCAAAAAACATTCGATGAAAAAGATATTCGAATTGGATTATTTTTATTAAAAGAATCAGGTAATGCCGCTGAAAATCGCTCTTCAAAAAAAATTAATATTGAAGATGTTCAAAAAGCAATTACAAAAATATCAGCATTCCAGCAAAGTAAAAGAACATTGGACGATGAAGAAAAAGAATTATTAAATATAATTAAAGAAAATAATGGCCAGCCATCTTCAAAAATTTATCAAATTTATTTTGAACAATTCAATAAATCTGATAGAACATTTAGAAGAAAAGTTTCTTCATTAAAAGAAAATAACTTTATTGAGATAAAAGAAATAAAAGATTCACTGGGAAATTTAGTTCCACATTTACTGGTTAGAGTGTAGAAATTATTTTTTAATTCAATTAATTTTTTCTTCCCTTCTTCAGTTAATCTTAATTTATTCAAAGCATTGTTAGCCATTATTATTTGATCATTAACAAATCTTGTGTGCATTTCTTTCCAGCTATCAGGATTTTTACGAATATAATTAGCCCAATATTCCACAAAATCAAATTCTTTCACAATATCAAAGTTTTTTATAAATATATAACATTTATCATTTTTAAATCTTTTAATCAATAATCTAAATATTTAATCTTTGCTAATAAATTTTAAGCATTTAGGGGTGGACACACGGCACGCCCCCGCGCCGCGCTTATAAAGTCAACTAAACTAACTACTTCTAGAACTTAACTGCCATAAGTTCACCCAAAGGAGGGATTCAAAAATGAAACAACTTAGCGAGAGCTATAAAAGACGAAACTGGTACACATGTTCCAGGTTAGACAACTACTATATAGAAAATCTATTCAGAGAACAACTAATGCAACTGCCATTAGAAAGGAGGGAATAAAATGAAAAATAGAAAATTAATCCTAAGCATATATGATCTTAAAGATGTTGAAAAAATGTTAGAAGAAGATATGATAAATGAATTCGAAGAAGGTTTTATGTGGGGCTATTTAAGAGCCTAATTTTTTTATATATTATCCAAAGGATTTTTTATTTTTGATAAATTTGTATTGCTTACATGAGTGTAAATTTCAGTAGTCTTCAAATCACTATGGCCTAATAACTTTTGTATATGCCTGATATCAGTTCCTTGCTCTAGTAAATGTGTAGCAAACGAATGTCTCAACATATGTGGAGTCAATTTTATATCTAATTTTTTTCCTAACTGCTCTAAAACTTCCTGTACAGATCTTTTTGTATACTTTCCATTTCTGCCTTCTAATACAAATTCTGTTTTAAATTCATAAGTGCTGTAATATTTTAGTAAATCTATTTTTAATGATTCAGACATTAAAGTAATTCTGTCTTTTGCACCTTTTCCTAATCTAACATTAATGATATTTCTATCAAAATCCAAATCTTTTCTTTTCAAGTTTAATAATTCATTTAATCTTATTCCTGAAGAATACAACAACTCCATTATGATTTTATGTTTTAGATTTTTAGTAATCTCAAGCATTTTTTTTATATTTTCCTTGCTTATGACTTTAGGAAGCAATTTAATTTTCTTTTTTACAGGAACTTTCTCAGTAAATTCTTTTATAAGTAATATATTCAGAAAAAAGAATTTTAATGAAGCATAAGCTAATCTTGAAGTATTTGTAGATAAATCCATGCTTAACAAATAGCACTTAACACTCTCAGGGCTAAGATTAAGCGAACTTTTCTTACAAAAATTCAAAAATTTTTCTACTTGAAAAAGATAGGTTTTTTTAGTTTGTACACTAAAACCCTTTAATACACACAATTCTTGCAGTTCTTTTAAATAATCCTCTTTTGTTTTTGTATAATCCATTTGTGAACTTTTTTCTTAGGTAAAAATCAAATTATAAAGCTTTATGTCTTAAAACCGGAAATCCTTCAGAATGATAATCTCAAAAAGTGCATATAATATATGTTAAAAGAAATTGAGAAAACGCCCTACGAATAGTAATCTTTAATAATATTAG
>CAYHOR010000119.1:0-2998 GCA_964358235.1 Candidatus Woesearchaeota archaeon | reverse complement strand
ACCGGTAATTACTAATCCTATTTTGATTAGAGCTGTGTTAGAAGTTTTAATAGAGATGAAGATGAAACCGTTTATTTATGAAATGCCTAGTGTTGGTTCAGTTGAGATTGCTGCAAAAAAATGCGGCGTTTGGAATATTTGTCAAGAGTTAAATGTTTCAATAAAACCTGAAGGTACATATGTTTCTTTGAGCAATGATGATAACAAATATTTCAAGAAATTATTTTTTCCCAAAGAGGTAGAAGAAGCAGATTATATAATCAATCTTGCAAAATTGAAAACTCATTCATTGATGGGATTGACTCTGGGTGTAAAAAATATATTTGGGTTAGTAAAAAAAGAATATAGGCATCAAATGCATTTTAAGACTGGGAGAGATAGAGATAAGTTTGCACATATGTTGATTGATATTTACAATATTGTAAAACCTGATTTAACTATCATTGATGCGATTGTTGGTATGGAGGGTGAAGGACCTTCAAATGGCGAGGCTAGAAAGTTTAATTTTGTTTGTGCGTCAGAAGATGCTTATGTTTTAGATACTGAAGTTGCCAAAATTTTAAAAGTTAATATTGATAAAGTTCCGATCTTAAAAGTTGGGAAAAATAGATTTAATCGTTCGTCAGTTGAGTATCTTGGAGATGAGATTATCATTGATAGGATTGTTACATTCCCTTCTACATTTGATTCTAATGATACTTTATTAAGAAAAGGGTTGAATATGGCTTATCCTTTGTTAAAGAGATTTATCGAGGCGAAGCCTAAAATCAACAGGGATAAATGCATTTCTTGTTTTAATTGCAAGAACACTTGTCCTGCAAAGGCTATTTCTATAATTGAGAATAAACCTTTTATTAATGATAATATCTGCGTGAAATGTTTTTGTTGTCATGAGGTTTGTCCAATTAATGCAATTAAGATTGATAAGCCTTATATAGGTAGATTTTTAGAAAAAAGATTTGATAAGAGTTTGAAAAAATGAAGGACCTAAATAATCTTGGAAAGTTATTAAATATTTATTATCGAAAGAAAGACAGTCCTTTCATTGCGAATTGGATTATTACAAGTCAGTGCAATTGCAAGTGTTCTTTTTGTGAATTAGGTGTAGAAAATAAATACAAACCTGAGGAAGAAGTTTCTACAGAAAGGGCGTTTGAGATTATACAAGAGTTGAAAGATATTGGAATAAAATATGTTACATTTAGCGGCGGTGAGGTTTTTTTAAGAAAAGATATTTGGGATCTTATCAAAGAATTGAAAAAAAATGGATTCAAAGTTGGTATTGTTTCTAATGGACTATTATTAAATAGTTTTTCTGAAGACAAGATTGCTTTTATGAACAAATATTTAGATACTTTAGTAATTTCAATTGATTCTTCTAAAGCTGAACAACATAATACTCTAAGAAATACTCCTCATTTATTTGAATTAATAATGAAAGGAATTGATAGATTACATAGTTTTGGTTTTTTTAATATTACTTTTGAGTCGATAATTATGAGTAAAAATTATAGGCATATTCCTGAATTGATTGAATTGACTAAAGAGAAAGATGTTAAGAAAATTATGTTTAGGCCTATTAATATTGCCAGCAATTTTCCACAATTAAGTTCTGTTAATAATAAAAATGAGTTTGCTGATTATGATGTTGATGAAATAATTAAATATATTGATCTAGGAATTGAGAAAGCTAAAGAATTAGAAGTAGATACTGATTTAGTCTTTAATAGAAAATGGATTACTGAATATTTCAAAAATCTTAAAGTCAAGGATGGATTTTTTCATGACAAAGTTATGCCTAATTATTTTTGTTTCATTCCATTTGCTTATGTGATTATCAATTATAATGGAGGTTTGTTGCCTTGTTTGTTGTTGAATGAGAAAGGAAATATTAAGAATGGATGTTTGCGAGATGAAAGAAGAAAAGCTGATCCTATACGAGAGCAGTTAGCTTCAAGGAAGTTTTTTGATATTTGTAATTGTTGTTTTGACCAAGCCAATAATAATGTAAGGTTTTCTACAATGTGCAGTCCTTTATTGAACGCTGGAAGTTTACCTAAATTGTTTAATGATGTCAAGTCTGTGAAGAAACGGTTTGAGAAATAGTTGCTATCTGTAAGGAGTAAAAATAGATAGATTTATAAATTCTTCATTTTAAAAAAATGTTATGACTGAAATTAATCCTTTGGAAATTTATACAGAACGTGCTTTTAAAGGTTTTATTAGTATGAATAGATTAACAGATGCTTCACTTGAAGAACAAATCCGGAAATATCAAGTTGGAATGAATAATACTTCTTCATTTTTTAGAAATCTTTTGCTTGAAATTGGAGTAGAACATTTAATAGATACTTTACAATCACCTATAAAAATTGCAGTTGTTGAATGTTCAACAGGGGAAGAAGCATATACTTTAATTTTAAGAAATTGGGGTAATAGAGATAAATTTACTCTTAGGGCAATTGATATAAGTGAAAATTATTTAAAAGCTGTAAGAAATGGAGTTTATAGATTACCATATACTTCTGATCAATTTAGATTAATTAATGATAATCCTGAGCAAAGTGAAATTTGTGATATGGAATATTTAGATATTTCTGGTTATCCAGTTACGCAGGTAGAAATAACTTTTAAAGAGAGTGTGAAAGAAAGAATTAGAACTGAACAATATGACATTTTAAATGCTCCATTGTCTGACAGATATGATATACTAACAATGTGTAATGTATTGCTATATTATACTGATAATAATAAAAAACAAATATTGAGAAATTGTGCAGAGAGTATGAATCCTGGTGGATTGTTATTTTTAGATGATTTTTATAATTTATATGATTTTGTAAATCTATTAGATGGTGTTGATAGTTTTGATAAAATTAAATTAGAAATATCTGGAGTAAATGGTCCTTTACAAGTATTAGCTTATAGGAAAAAGTGAAAAATGAGAATTAAAAAATTAGACTTTGAATATCTTGGAGTAATTGAAAATGGTTTATAA
>CAYHOR010000118.1:0-3011 GCA_964358235.1 Candidatus Woesearchaeota archaeon | reverse complement strand
CCCGCAACTAACATACCTTGAGGTATTCTTTGAGCTAATTCAATTCCGATAAATGTATTTCCAAAAAATTTTAAATCTGGAATACCATTTCTTAGTAATTGTATGTGTGCCATCATAACCTCTATCAAAAATTCAATAGGTAACTATATAAACCTTTCGCCCCTAGATAGTAACTACAAAAACAACTAATATATATAAATTTTATTAAACTAAAAGTTTACTTAAACCCCATAAAATCTGAAAATCCACCTTCAGGATTAACTTCTTTATATTCTGGACCTGCTTTATCGTCTTTATAATCTTTAGGCACTCCAACTTCTACATATTCATTGCTTTCTTTTTTATACTTTTTTTTAATATTTAAATAAAAAGAAACTGTAATAGCTTCTAAGAATGATATTACAACAACATAGATAAATTTGAACACTGCTTTTATAATTTCCCAAGCACTCATTTAGGCCTCCAGTTTGTACTCCTTTACAACCTGTTTACCATCTATGTCAATCTCTCTTATTAATTTTCCCTTTCTTACACCAAATTGCCTAGCCTTTGAAAAATCATTCAAATACTCTTTAGGAACAACAACTTCGTCGATAATTAATTTAGTCTTGATTTTTAACACATTAAATTCTTTGTCACAATCAAAACAAAATTCTTCAATTAAATTCAAAGGTAAAGCTGCAGAACAAAAATTGTCTTTAATTTTTCCACCAGGTTTTGGCACACTTTTGCCGCAAGATAATCTAAAATTTGCTCCTTTGATATTTACTAACATATGTCTATTTTTGAAAACTTCAAATAATTTTTTTAATTTCTGTTGATCAAAAGTACCAGAAAACTCTCCAGAATAAACTCCCATTCTTTTTGTGTAAGCACTAAATTCCCAGTCCTTTTCAAAATCTGAAGTTCCAACAATTTTTCCTGTTATTTCAACTTTTTCATTTAAATTATCTGCAATTATTCTTACAAAATCGTTGGTAAAATCATAACTAGACTTAATCAATAAAATTTTTCCCTTTTTAATGGTAAAGAATAATCTCTCATATTCTCCTTTTCCATATCTAATAAATTGCTTGTGAATATATTCGTCTTTCTTTCCAGAGCATAAATCTTTTACAAAGTTCATTTTATACTCTTAATTTTTTCTTAATATATAAAATTAACCTAAAAATTCAACCTTTTCAATTCAATACAAATAGCTTTTTCATTAACTCTGATATAACTTGGACATAAAACATAAGGATAATTATGATCCATGCAATATTTTAATATCAAAGGATCAAATTTTGCAACAACATTCAATCCTCTATAATCTCTATGAATTACTTCAAAATCTTTCAATTCTTGTTTTACAACATTTTGTAAAGATAATAATTTCTTTAATTTATTTTTTCTTAAGCATTTAACAATTTCTTTGTAAAATTTAGGATGAACTTTTGTGATTGACATAGGTTCTTTTGCAACTTCAAAATACTCTTTCTTCGACGTAGAAATCCATCCACCATATCCACATTCTACAGGCTTCCACTTTCCAAAACTTCCTACAATAATATCAGAATATTTTCCATTGCATAATTTTGAATCTCCAATTGATCCAGAAGCATCTTCTATAACTAGACAGCCATTTTTTTTACAAATAGTATGAATTTTTCTTAATGGTTGTTCTGCAAAATATCCTGCAAATGATGAAAAAATAAACGCAGAAGCATTCTTAGCCTTTTTTTTCAAATCTTTTAAATCAATAACACCATAATCTGTTTTTACTTCAACTACATTCAATCCAAAGAACTGTGGATAAGTTTTGTAAGAATACCAACCACCTTGATCAGGTATTAATATATCAGCTCTAGGATTAACTTTCTTTGCTATATACATAGCCATAAATATCGCAGAATTACATCTATCCGTCAAATGAATATATTGATGCCTTGTTAACTTTCTTAACTTTTCATCTACTTTTAGACATAATTTATCAATTTCTTCCACATTCTAAAAATATTTGATACTTCTTATATATCTTTCCAATTCAATAATCCTTTTTAACTCCTAAAATAAAATCAACTTATGCAATACACAGTCATAGCCAAGTTAATCATGGAAAAAGGAGTAGATAACGTTACAATTCCAGAGACTATTAAATTTCAAGCTTTGACAGAAGCAGGTTATATGTTATTTAAAGAAAATAATTATGAAGAATCTGCAAAGGCATTTGCTAAAGCTAACAATGTTCAAGAGTTATTGCAAGCCGGCGACTGGTTGTATCAACAGGGTCGTTTCAAAGATTCAGCTTATTATTATCAATTTCTTAAAGATACAAAAAGAATTGAATCCTGTGCTCATTCATGTATGAACAATGGCTATCCTCAAGAAGCAAAATTATTATTCACAGTTTTAGATAATAAAAACATGCTTTCATTCTTAAATGAAAATTTTGGAATATAGTAACCTATTTAAAATCATTTTAATTAATAATCTCTATGAAAACATTTTATATTACTACTCCTATTTATTATCCTTCAGGTAAACCACATATTGGAACTTGTTATACTAATATCCTTGCAGATATAATTGCACGTTGGCATAGACAAAAAGGAGAAGAAGTTTTCTTTACAACAGGTACTGATGAACATACTCAAAAAGTTGAGAAAACCGCTAAAGAGAAAAATATTACTCCTCAAAAGTTTGTTGATGAAATTGCAGAAATTTTCAAAGAAGTATTCAAAACTTATAATATTTCATATGATAAATTTGTTAGAACATCAGATAAAGCTCACAAAGATTTTTGTACTAAAATATTAAATGAAGTTTACAAGAAAGGGGATATTTACAAAGGAAAATATGAAGGTTGGTATTGTGTAAGTTGTGAAACGTATTATACTGAAAAAGATTTAGTAGATAATAAATGTCCTATACATAAAATAGAAGTATCTTGGTTGGAAGAAGAAAACTATTTCTTTAAAATGTCCAAATATGAAAAACAAATTTATGATTATATTAAAAAACAAAATTAT
>CAYHOR010000117.1:0-3060 GCA_964358235.1 Candidatus Woesearchaeota archaeon | reverse complement strand
GAAAAAGAAGCTTTTTATTCTATTATAGCAGGTAGTATATTAATTATTGAAGGTGAGCATGGAACTGGAAAAACTAAAGTACTAAAAGAAGTAATAAAAAAGTTCGGTGGAGAAGGAAGAGTTGCTTACATAAACTGCAAAGAAATGCAGAGAGAACTTAATGTTGAAGATGTTATTACAAAAAAGAATGGAATCTTAGGATTTTTATTCAAAAAGTATCCAAAGAATATGATATTATTATTAGATGATGTTGAGTTTTTAAGCGTTAAAAATGTCGAAAGAATCAAATATTTTTATGACAGCAATCATTTGAAGAGTGTTGTAATAACAACAAAGAATTATGAAAATTTAAAATTTAATGACAGCTTCAAACAAAGAATAAGACATTTAGTTAAAATGAAGCCTATTTCAGAGTTCGAAGCTTTGCAAGTTATCAGAGATAAATTAGGAGATAATATTTTGTCAGATAGAGTAATAAAGGAAACTTACAAGTTATCTGGAAAGAATATGAAAAAGTTTTTAGAAAATTGTGAAACCATTTGTAAAATTTATGTTCAAAATCGAAATTTAAACGAAGATGACGTTAAAAGAGTTTTAGGAGTGAGGTGAATATAATGGAAAAAGTGTGGTTCAGAGAATTGGGGTTTCATAGCAATCCTTTTAGTATAAAACCTGCAGCATTCACTGATGATGTTTTAGGATTTGACAGTATTGTAGATGAAATATCTTACGGTGTGTTAAATGGAAAAGTAGTTTTGTTAGATGGTGATTATGGAAATGGAAAAAGTACTATTCTTAAAAAAATATTAAATGATTTTGGCGGAAAAAAACAAGTAATATATTATAGTTGTAATAGAAAAGAAGGAACTTTAGATGTTAAAGCTTTACTTAACGGAAGATATGGATTTTTTGGAGAATTGTTTGATATCAAACCAAAAGATATGATTTTGTTGTTAGACGAAGCTCAAGAGTTATCTTCAAAAGATTTTGAAAGAATATATCCTTACTATCAAGAAGGTTATTTGAAATCTATTGTTATTGTTGGAAAAGATATCAAGAAAGAGAATGTTACCGGCGGGATGAAATCTGGAGTAACCGAAGTAATTATTGGAAAGCTGAATGAAGATTTAGCTGTAAAAATCATCAGAAAGAGAATTGGAGATTTACCATTATTATCTGATTCTGTTGTAAGAAAGATTTATCAAAAAACTGGAGATAATGTAAGAGTATTATTGAAAACTTGTGAAGATGTTTGTAAGACTGCAGTTGAATCTGGTAGAAAGAAAGTTACTGAAGAATATTTGAAAACTTATTTTTCTGACAAGGAAGAAGTTAAAGAAGAAAAGATTGTTGAAGAGAAAGTTGTTCATGAAAAGAAGCCAGTTGTAATTGATAAAAGAGAAGAAAAAGTTGTAGAAGAGAAAAAGAAAGTAGTTGAAGAAAAAAAGCCAATTGTAGTTGATAAAAAAGAAGAAAAAGCTGTTCATCATGATAAAAAAGATGACAAAAAAAATCCTCCGAAGGGCAGGGTTTACAGACCTGAAGAATATGGAGAGTACAGCAAAAAGTCTGCTGAAGATTTGTTAAACAAGCCAACAGATGAGATTTTTGGTGACGAGCAGTATTATTAATTTTTTTAATTAAGTTTTTAAATATCAGTTTAATTCTTAGATTTAATGGAAATATCACAATTGTTTGGTAAAGCTGTGGAAATTTTAGAGCCTGTTTTTGAGACTAGAAAAAAATATCAATTTAAATTTGAAAGAGTAAAAGAAGAATTATTGGGAATACATATAGTTTCTGATCAAGGACATTCAGTTCATCTTATTCAAATGCCTTTTAGTTGTTTTGATTTAGGTTATATTATTGGAGCAGAAATGCATACAGAAGTAAATCCCAGATTTAACAAAAGATATAGAAAATTATTTTGTCAGGAAATGACTGAAGATGAATATTTACAATTATATAATCATGATCGAAAATTCTGGGGTTATAATTCATTAGGACATATATTAGGATCAATTTGTGGATTACATTTTATATCCACTAATTTTGATAATTCTGATCTGGATTTAAATTTATGTCGAACAATAAGACATAATGAGAGTGAAAGTATTACCAAAATAAGAAAACTAGATTTTGTTGTTGCAATGCGTTACTATGGAATCACAGGAGAAGAAGGAATCAAGACATTATCCAAAATGAATGTTAGAGATGGAATAAGATCCATAAGAGGAACACTTTTAGATAATTTAGTATGGTCGGAGCCTATCGAAGTTTAAGGAGAAACTCTTAAATAGATTTTTTAATTCTATATAATTATGGATTTGATTCAGTTTGATGGAGAAGGGTACAAAGTTGAGATTCTTAAGGGTGCACCTAAAAAAGAATTCAAAGAAAATATAATTATTGTTCAAGGTGGAGATGATACTATAAATAGGTTGGCTGTATCTTGCAAATTTGTAGATATTTTATTAGATCCTCATTTAGGTGATAGAAGAGATAAGATTTATCAGAGAAATTCTGGGTTAAATCAAGTTTTATGCGAGCTGGCTAGAGAGAATAATGTTGGAATAGGATTTTCATTTATATCTGTGTTGAATTCCAGAAAACGCTGGGAATTGCTAGGTAAGATTATACAAAATATTTTATTGTGCAGAAAATATAAAGTAAAAATGGTAATTGGTAGTTTTGCAAAAAATGTTGATGAACAAAGAAATGAAATAGATATGCAAGCATTCTTTAAAATTCTTGGCATGACTGGAAAAGATGTACAAATGAATTTTGTCAATGAAAGATTAGAATATAAGAGAAAATATGTTATGAAAGGCGTGATGTTAGAGTAGATAGATTTATATTCTTAATTTTTATTTAGATATATATGTCATTAATCCTCGGGGCGGATGAAGCTGGCAGACTGATTAAAATAAATTAATCAGGCCAAGAGGACCTCTCATCGGACCCCTTGTAATGTGCGGAGCTGTAGTGGATGAAAAAGATATCCCAAGATTAATAGAATTGGGAGTAAAAGATTCTAAATTACTTACGCCGAAGAAAAGA
>CAYHOR010000116.1:0-3073 GCA_964358235.1 Candidatus Woesearchaeota archaeon | reverse complement strand
AAATAAAAAAAAATTAACCTAAATCACTGTTTATTTCTTCAAGTGAATTTGATACATCAGATATATCTTCACTTGTTTTCTCAATTGCACTAGCTGCTTCATCAGGATTATCAATATCTTCTCCACTATCTGAACAAGCTGTTAATACAAATAATAAACAAAAAATAAATCCCAATGCTATTATTTTTTTAATCATCTTTTCCTCCTTTAAACTATTACATTATCTATTACTATTTCTTCTAAATCATTGTTTGAACCAGCAATCTCATTATCTATTTCTATTTCTTCTACATCATTGTCTGAATCAGTATTGCAGTCTGTTGAACAATAATTTCCACTGCTAGGATCATCTTCACCAACTAATGGTTCGCATAACCCATCTCCGCATTGTGCAAATCTTATGCAATCATCACAAGTGTATATGTCTTCCCAACTTTGATCACAAACTTCATTACAATCACAGCTTGAACTGATATCACAATAAAATTCTTTGCCACCCATTTGATTAGGTTCAAGTTGTTCTGTTGGATACTGTGGGGCCATCATTTCTTCTTGTTCAACAGATTCTTCGCTATATTGTTCAGCCATTTGTTGAAATTTCTCATCACAATAGGGTAATAATCCTTCTTTAGATAAAGTTGCATAACTATAATCTGGTACATTACAACTTCCTTCTCCAATTGGTGTGTTTAAGAATAATTCACAATAACCATTTTCGTCAATACCCACAATCTTCATTTCGACATTATCTTCAGGATTAAATGTTGCTTCAGCTTCACATTCTCTAAAATAATTTTCAAAACACATTCCATCTTGACCGCAATCTAAAGTATCTGCCTCAATATTTACACTATCAATTCCAAGCAATATACCCACAGCTTCATTTAGAGGTCCATCAATACTATACTTTAATTCAGTTTTTATTCTGTAGATTGTATCCCAATCAAGAGCACCGGACTCTACAGCAGTTTTTAGTTCTGCCATTCTTTCATCAATTTTTGTATTTAAATCTTCCATTTTGCTTGAAGCTTGCCTATATGCTTCAGCTCTTTCGGTATTTCCTTGGCTTTCATAATAATCTGCTATGCTTAACATTTCTGTTTGAATTCCACTAATTTTCATTTTAGTAGAATCTAATTTCATGATAATTCCTAAAATTGTTGCAGAATCCAAATTTCCCATTTCAAAATTTTCTTTACCTTTATCATATTCATCTTGACTTAAACCATATCCAGAAGAACCTTCACTTTTACATTGAATTCTTGGTGCACATCCTTCTTTTCCTGGAATTACAATTGAATCAAATCCCATTTCTGTGCATGCCTGTGATTGTTGATCAGATTCTTCTTCTGTCAAACAAACATCACTAACAAACATTCCTTGGTTTCCACTAAAACTACAATCTATTTTACCGCATCCTTGACTTTCATCATAGATTTTATTTGCAATTCCACCCTTTGATTCACATTTTTGAGCTAAAGCATCAACGATTTCTTCAGTTAAACATGTTCCTGATATTTGTTGTGACGGAACATAATTATTATATTTTTCTGCTAACCCTGATTGACAATCTATTGGACATCCATTAGTAGATTTCTCAAAATCATCACAAATACTATCTGGACAACACATTCCTCCAGCACACCAACCTTCACCATATAATTGTTGATTATACTCTCCACTTCCAACTTGAGGTTGATCTCCTTGATAGAATTCTTGTTTCTTATCTTGATAATTTTGTTCTTCTTCAGGACCTCTTCTAATTGGTCCTTTATTAATAGGTTGTTCATCTATTATATTTTCTTCCTCAGGTATTCCCTCTCCAAATTGTTCTTCTTCATCTTCTGATATTTCTTCTATAGGAGTTTCTTGAACAGGTTCTTCAATAGGCGTTTCTTCTATTGGAGTTTCTTCAACAGGTTGTTCTTCAACCGGACTTTCTTGTACAGGTTCTTCAACAGGTGTCTCTTCACCTTCTTGAACTCCAACTACATCTTCAATCGTCGCACCAGTAATAAATTTAAATCCATTACCAAAAAAATTAGCACTGGCAAAACTTGAGAATAAAAGAATTAGTATCATTAAAATTATAATTGTTTTTTTCATATTAATTTCCCCCTTTTTATTTTTTGTAATACTATCAAAGATATAAACATTACGGAAAACTTTTTAACTATAAACTATAACTAAATCTTATGAAACAAGTTATTTTAGTTCGTATGGATCTCAAAATGGAAAAAGGCAAATTAGCTACTCAAGTGGCTCATGCTTCCGTTGATGCTGTTCTTAAATCACCAAAAGATAAAATTGAGGAATGGACTTCCGAAGGTATGAAAAAAGTAGTTCTAAAAGTTCAAGATTTGAAAGAGTTATTAGACTTAAAGAAAAAAGCTGATATTTTGAAATTAAAAACTGCTATAATAACAGATGCTGGTAAAACTTTTTTTGACAAACCTACAACTACTTGCCTGGCTATCGGACCAGATGATGATAAAGAAATAGATAAAATTACTAATCATTTGAAATTATTATAATTTTGTTCTTTTGAAAGTAATACTAACATTTATATACTTACACATATTATACTGGTATACACATAACAAGAGGTAAAAACATGACAACTATGACCTTAGCAATTCCCTTAGAAATAAAGCAAAAAATGGATCAATTTCCAGAAATGAACTGGTCAGAAATAGCAAGACAAGCATTTTTACAAAAAATAAAAGATTTAGAATTTTTAAAAAAATTTAAGTCTGAAAGCACACTTACTGAAGAAGATGCTTTAAGGCTTGGAAAAAAAGTGAATAGAGCTGTGAGTGATAAACTCAGAAAAAAGGCAAAATAATATGGATTTAATTGTTGATGCAAACATTCTAATTGCAGCTTTTATAAAAGAGAGTACAAATTATAGATTTTTGTTTAGAGAAGATTTTCATTTGCATACAGCTGAATACATACTCCAAGAGATAGAAGAGCATAAAGAAGAAATTCTCAAAAAAACAAAAAGAACAGAACAAGAATTTAATAATGTTCTTGAAATATTAATAAGAAGAATTAATATTATATCTTTAGA
>CAYHOR010000115.1:0-3100 GCA_964358235.1 Candidatus Woesearchaeota archaeon | reverse complement strand
AAGCACTACCTATTACTATTCCTAAACTTAACAAAATTGAAGGAAACTTTATTTTATTTTTAATTTTTAAAATATCTTTATTGAATAATAAATATTGAATTATTCCTAAAATTAAAGCAAAAAATAATACTGCAGTTGTAGTAGAAGTTAACAATCCTAAAAGATTAGCTCTTTCTGGGAATCCTAATCTCAAAACTATCCAAGTCAATACTAAAAATACTGAAAATAATCCTAAATTTCTAGAGGATAATTTATTTAAAATAATTAAAATAATTACAAACAATCCAATTGTCATTAATACAAAATTAACTCCTCCCCAAATCCACCATAAACATCCGACAGATAATCCAGCAAGTACAGAAAATAACAAGGCTTTTTTCCAATTTTTTTCTAATATAAAACTAATAAATAAAAATAATCCAAGATACATAAAAATCATTGCCATAGCTTCTTTATCTGAAACTCCGCTCATAGTTCTAAACAGATAAGCTGGTAATACAGTCAAAAATGCTGAAGCTAAAATTGCAACCTTCCAATCAAACATTTTTTTAATCCACAAAAAGAAAAAGACTAAGGCAATTACAAACGCATAAGCAGGATAAATAATATCAGCATATTCTATAGTTACTGCAGAACTAAAAAAATGTAAAAATTTGTAGAAATAAACAATCAAATGTGACAATAACCCAAATTCACTTAAACCAGTATATCCATTAGGAAAATATCTCATATAATCAATATCCATAATAGAACCATTCTCTAAAACATATTTTACATACCTTAAAATCCCAATAGCATCAGGATCAGAAGGAATAAATTTCCCTGTAGTAACATCAACTAAATAACCTAAATTTCTAGTTCTTATATAAAAACCAAATGCAGCTATACCAGCTAAGACGAAATAAACAAATATTAAAGGATTGACTTTCTTCAAATAATTCAATAATTTCTCTTTACGCTCATTCAAAACTGCATCCATCACAGTTAAAATTTTAATTTGATTTATATAATTTTGGGCAGAAAGTTATATAAGCTTAAAAAGGCTCTTTAAAAAAATGAACCTTTTTTCAAAATCAATAAATCCAGAATTAAAAAAAAGGCTGTTTAAACTTGAAAGAACTGCATTTATACCTGAGTTGGTAGATTTATCAGATACACCAATATCTTACACAATTCTAGGAACTTTAATTAAAGTAAATATTACAAAAGATTACTATTCAATTGAAGAGCCAAAATTAAATGAAAACGAAAAACAAACTTTCCAAATAATAAAAACTGCACTTTTTGAAATAATTAACGTAGAACTAAATAATAACATAGAAGAATATCTTGAAAAAAGTATAAAAATCATAATTTCAGAATTAAATCTTAAACTTACAGAGGAATTAATGAAAAAAATAATTTACTATAGTTATAGAGATTTTTTAGGTTTTGGAAAGATTGAAGCATTCTTAAGAGATCCATTAATAAAAAATATAGCATATAAAACTCCAAATTTAACTATTGAACATATTAAATATGGAATTCTTAAAACTGATCGGCTCCTTAATGAAGAAGAAATTTCATTTATTTTAAGAAAATTAGCATTGACTGCTTCAACAGAACTAAACCCTCTAGAACCAGAACTAGAATTTAAGAATAAAGTATTTTCATTTAAATATAGATATATCCCTGAAAAAATCATAGAATCTAATTTTATTATAACAAAAGCATTTGCTACAAATCTAACCCCTAATGATTTAATAAAAAAACGATATCTTTCACCAGAAATTTTAGCATTTCTTTGGATGTTAATAGAAGATCATAAAAACATTTATTTCATAAATGGAGAACATTTTTTATATTCATTAAGTTATTTCTTACCACCACATTCTAAAGTTCTCACAAATATAGAAAATTATATTCCCAATACCTATACAAACACAATTCTCTTTGGAATTACAAGTAATGAAGACTATGCAATATTAAGAAATTATCAAAAACAAATTTTAAATGGGACAATTATTGCTTCCACAGATTCTATAAATGAAATAAATAATACAATATGCTATGTAAATAATAATATTATTACCAGTATAAAAGAAAATGGAAAAGAATTGTTTGCCTATAAGGAGAATAAATTTTATTTTAACATGGAAAATAGTGATTATATTATTTCAAGGGGAAACAAAGCAATATTAAACGAAGAATTCAAACTAAAGACACGATTGATATCAGTCTTAATTAAATCAAATCTCAGTGAAGAAAATTTTAAAAAAACTCTTTCGATATATTATGAAAATCCTGTTGCTGTATTAAAAAAGGCTGGTGTATTATGACTCTAAATACAATTAAAAAACAAGCACAAAATCTTATTGAAATTTCATACAAAACAAATAACAAAACTCTTATTTTAAACTTAACAAATGAAATGAAACAAAAAATAAATGAGGAAAGAAAGAAATATGTCTAATTATATCAAAGAATCTGCTAATAGAGTTATTCAATTGTGTGAACAATATGATAATGAAACATTAAAAACAAGAAAAGTATATATTTTAAATCAAATATTAATTGAATTAAATAATATTGAAAAAGAATGTCTACCAAAAGAAAATAAAAAAATAATTTCTACAATTGAAAAAGAAAAACTAATGAAAGAATTAAACATTTCCACTTTAAGATTATCTGAAGATAAAATAATAAAAAAAGAGTATAAAAAAAACTTTTATGGTTTAATCTCAAATTTATTCTTTGAATCAGTTAGTGAAAAAATACAAAGATTATTCCCAAATTATTCAGAAAATATAAGAAAGAAACTCTTATCTTCTGGGTTAAACATAATTTCAACTACTTATATGAGTATTCAAATTTTTACATTATTATTAAGTTTATTTCTAGGAAGTGCTATAGGAATAATTATTTTCTATGTATATTCCACAATCTATGGCTTACTTCTGGGGATTTTTTTATCATTAATTACAATATTAACATTCAATTTTTATCCGAATTTATTAATTTATTATAGAAATAAAAATCTAGAAAAAGAATATCCATTTATTGTTACATACCTTTCAGCTTTATCAAATTCACATATACATGGGATTACATTATTTGAAAT
>CAYHOR010000114.1:2379-3151 GCA_964358235.1 Candidatus Woesearchaeota archaeon | reverse complement strand
CTAGAAAAGAAGAAATTGCCTTTGCTCAAAGCTACTTTGCGATACAAACTAGAAAACAGGAATTAATAGAGCAAAGAATAGCATTAAAAGAAAGATTTGAAGCACGAAGTAAACTAATTACTTCTGAAACAGAATTATCCAAACTAATTTATGAAAGAGGAGTTGATGACAAAGGCTTTGCAAGAATAAGAAGCAAAGGAGACGAAGCTTTGTTTGGAGGCAATGATACTCAAATGATGAAAATAAAGCTTAACGTTCCTAAAAGTAAACCTTTGGCTGATTTTCTACCAACTGTTACAATTGTAGCTAAGAATTTTGCAACAGAAATAACAAATTTCAACGTAAAACAGAATGATTTGCAGGGCGAAGGAAAAATAACTGATGAACATATAAAAAATAATCAAAAAGTTAGAGGTCTGCTTGTAGAGCAGGGTATTGTTCCAGAAGAATTATATAAAGAAGAAGATATTAAGAAGGTTGAGAAAAGAGTTGAAAAAGATGAGAAAAATATTATAAAATCTTTACGAAAACCTTGATTTTAAGAATAGTCAATAATTTTTATTTTTTTAAAAGTGAATAACAACTTTTAGATAAAAAAATCAGAAGTGAAATACTAAAATTAAAGAAAAGTATATAAAGATATTTCTCTTTGAATTGTTTATGGCAAAAAGAGGTCAGTTCACACTCTTTGTAGTGATAGGGTTAGTCGCAGTTTTACTTGTAGGTTTAATTTTCTATTTTAGAAATGATATTTTAAGTTTCACTGGAATAA
>CAYHOR010000114.1:0-2369 GCA_964358235.1 Candidatus Woesearchaeota archaeon | reverse complement strand
TGATCATGTGCAAGAGTGTGTAGATGCGTCTGCGTATGAAGCTGTTGCTAATATTGGAAACTATGGTGGTTACTATGTTTTACCTGGTTCTAGCTATACTGATTCTAATTCTGGTGTGAATATTCCTTATTATATGTATGATGGAAATAATTTAATGATTTCAAAAAGTTTTATGGAAGCTCAAATTGGTGTTTATACTGAATATGTTTTAACTTCATGTTTGAATTTGGAACAATTTGCTGAATATACTATTTCAACTGGTGCTATTGACGTTTCTTCAATTGTAAATAATAATAGTGTTGATATTATTGTGAATTATCCTATTACTGTTGTTGCTGGTGAGAATAGTTATAATCTAGGAGAAGATTATTTGACTAGTGTTGATGCTAATTTAGGTTGGGTTTATGATATTGCTAGAAGCATTGTGGATGCTCATTTGGATACACCTGATGAATTTAGTTATACTTTATTGGAATCTTTTGGGTTAAGCAGTATTGTTGTTACTCCTATTGATGATGGTAGTTTAATATATGTTTTAACTGATAGAACTTCTTTTAATGGAGAACAACCTTTGACTTATATGTTTGCTGAGCATTACATACTAGGTGAAGCTGTTGAATGTGTTGAAGATTTGGATTGTGATGAAAATTATAATTGTATAAATGGAGTTTGTAAAGAGGTGAAAGAATGAAAAAGATTATACTATTTTTAGGATTGTTAATATTATTAATGGGGATGGTTAGTGCTAATTTAGAAACATATACTGTGAGTGATGATAATTTATATTTAGATAGTGTTGTTAGTCCAATTCAAGGATTTAAAGTTATTAGTGGAAAAGGAGATTTTGAGTATGAAGTAAATACAAGAACTTTAAACTTTTATAATCCTAATGTTGTTTTGGAGATTAATTCTGATCCGAAATTAAATTTTATTATTGTTAATGGATATACAATTAATAATTTTAATAAAATTAAATTGAGTTATGATGAAGATGGTTATTTAATTATCCAGTCTTATTTAAGTAGTTTAAGTAATAAGGTAATTACTTTTGGATTAAAAAATTATATTGTTGGTGTTTATTCTTCTTCTTCTTCTTCTTCTGAGGATTATACTTTTGAAGTAAAATTAAAAAGTGAAAATGATAAATTAACTGATGAGTTTATTTTTGTTTCTGATAAGGATAATTTAGATTTTGTTTCTAGTGTTAGTTTAGATGAAAATCATAATTTTGTAAATAATTTTAATTTAAATAAAGGAGATACTTTAACTTTAAATCCTGTTAAATTAAGTGGTTCAAGTAGTTATAATGTTGTAAATGGCAAGATTCAATTAAGTAAAGATAATGTAAATCAAAATCCTATAAAAATTTGTAATAAACAGTTGTATAAATCTGGTGCTTCTGGTGTATATTTAGATTCGAAAACTAATTTTGAATTTCAAATGAGTTTAGATTCTTCTAGTGTTAGTCAATGTATTGTTAATAAATGTGAATATTTTGGTATTATTAACAGTAATACAGAATTAACTATGGCTTGTGATGATATTAATATTGATACTGTAAAATTTAAAGTAGATATTGCTAAAGATGTTCAGGGTTTTAAGTTTGATGGAACTGGATGGAAATGTGGTAAAGTTGGATGTTTAGGTTCTGCAAATGTAGATTTGTATCCTATAAATGAAAATGGAGGTTTTTTAAGATTAATTAATAGTAAATTTGAATCTTATGATGTTGAATTTTCTTCTGAAATTAATGATGATGTGTTAAATGCTGATCAGTTTTATATTGGTGGAAATTCAATTTATTTAGTTGATCCTAATGATGATACAGCTATGTTTGAAAAAGGGTCTTTGAAAGTTGTTTTGAATGGCGGAACTATGAAATTATTAGTTGATGGTGAAAATAAAAAAATGAAGTTTAAAGATGGTGGTAAATATAAGATTGATGTTACAAATGAAGGTACAACTTCAGTTATAAATTATGTTGATTGTTGTAGTGAAGCTGTTTCTTTTAGTTCTACTTATAAAACGAAAGATGATGAGGGTTATCCTATAGCTCATGCTTGTTATTCTGGTTCTAATAAAGATAAATTATTTGGATTGTTACCAGATTATAAGGAATATTCTGTTGGTGATCAAAGATTCTGTGTTAGTACTACTGATGTTGAAGAAGAAACTGTTGTTGTAGATGATAATAAAATAACTTGTGGTAGTTGTGAATTTGATAAAACAAAAATGTATTATGGATATAGTTCAAATGGTGATCCTAAATTTTATTTTTTTAGTGAAGATACTTTAGATTCATCAAAAGACTATTCTTTATTTGGTAAATTAAATATGCCTGCCTACGAACGATTTTCCCGAAGTTTCAT
>CAYHOR010000113.1:0-3163 GCA_964358235.1 Candidatus Woesearchaeota archaeon | reverse complement strand
TGAAAGCACTTGTTTGGCCTGCTTTCTTAGTATTTGGATTGCTTAAATTCCTAGGAATTACAATTTTTAGTTAATTTAATAAATGAATTATGATTAAAATAAAATATGGTAAAAATTATATCAGCGGATAATATTAAAAAAGAAGTTAGTTGTATTGGTTGCGCTTTAGAAAAAGGCTTAATTAAGACTGTTGGACATAAAATTTTAGAAACTTCCTTTTTTTGTGTACAACAAGATTATGAAATTCCTATTCCAGGATTTATTGTTATAAGCTCAAAAAGACATATTACTGGTTTTGCAGATTTTAATAAAAATGAAGAAAAAGAATTTATACAATTATTATGTCAATTAAGAAGAATAATGATTCAAAAGTTAAAAATAAAATATATAGATATTTTACATGCAGAAAAAACTATTGAAAGTAAAACCAATCCTTCACATTTTCATATAGCTTTACTTCCGGATTATTCATGGATGAATGGCTTAAATTATAGAGAAGTATTTGAATTTGCTAGAAGAAATATGAAAACTAAAAAAAATTTTTATAAAGTTAAAAAAACAACTATTTTATTAAAAAAAGAATTGAAAAATTTTAAATTAATATAAAAACCCTTTTAAATCCATCAACAACCAAAAATAACATGAAAGTATTCGTAAAAACCTATGGTTGTACTCTTAATCAAAAAGATGGAGAAATAATCAAGGGAGTATTAAATAAAAGTAATTTTACTTTAGTAGAATCTGAAGAAGAAGCAGATATAATAGTGATAAACTCCTGTGGTGTAAAATCCGTAACTGAAAACAAAATTATTTCTTATATTAAATCTCAAACAAAACCTGTTTATTTAGGTGGTTGCCTTACAAAAATGATAGACACAAGTAAACTAAATGTAAAAGGAATATTCGATACTAATACAATCTCTAAACTCCCTGAACAAATAAAAAATAATATAAAAAATAATCTCTCAGCAGAAAAAGAAGAAAAATTATCTCTGCCTTCAATTCAAAGTAAAGAAAATATTACAATAATTCCAATATCTGAAGGTTGCTTAGGTGATTGTAATTATTGCAGTGTTAAATTTGCACGTGGAAGATTAAAATCTTACAAAATTGAAGATATTCTTAAACAAGTAAAAGGAAAAAAAGTTCTATTGACTTCACAAGATACAGGCTGTTATGGTTTGGATATTAATACTAACTTAATCAATTTATTAAAACAAGTTGTGCAAGTTGAAGGCGATTTTGAAATCCGTGTTGGAATGATGAACCCAGAACATGTTCTTCCAATACTAAAAGACCTTGTAGAGATTTATAAAAACAAAAAAATCTTCAAGTTTATTCATATTCCTATTCAATCCGGTTCAAATAAAGTTCTAAAAGAAATGAACAGAAGATACACTGTAGAAGATTTTAAAGAGATTGTAAAAGAATTTAGAAAACAAATTCCAGAGATACATATTTCTACTGATATTATCGTAGGTTATCCAACAGAAACTGAAGAAGATTTCAAACAAACTATAAACTTATTAGAAACTTTAAAATTAGAAATAGTTAATCTCTCAAAATTTGCTCCACGTCAAAGGACAGTAGCAAAAAAATTAAAACAATTATCCAATGAAGAAATAAAAAGAAGAAGTATAATTTTAACTAAAATTATTAAATTCTGAAAAATTTCCGATTTTTTCTTATTAATCTTTATTAATCAATTTTTTTACATATTCTTAATGAGATATTATTTTGATACTTGTATATGGATAGATTTTCTAGAAGATAGAAAAGGATTCAATGGAGAACCTCTAGGGAGCTTTGCTTATAATCTTATAAAATCTATTATTAAAAATAAAGATAAAATATTTGTTTCAGATATAATTATTAAAGAATTAAATCTTAATATTACAAGTGATAACATCACCAATATATTTTTACCTTTAAAAAGAAATATATTGTTTGTTCATTCTACAGATCTGCAAATTGAAGAAGCAAATAATCTCTCCTCTTTAAATGATGTGCCTTTTGGTGATGCATTTCATTGCATTTTTGCTAGAGATTATAATTTAAAGTTAATAACCAGAGATAATCACTATAAAATTTTAAAAAATATTTGGCCTTCATATAAACCAGAAGAACTACTTTTGTAATAAATAAGCTTTGCTTCTAGCATATTCATATTCTTCTTCAGTAATATGCTTCTTCACAGAACCTTTTAGTTTTGATAGTGCATATAAAACATTTTTAACTCTTTGTTTTTCCACTTCATCTCTCAATGTTTTTCTTATTAGTTCAGTTCTATTCTTATATCCTTCTTGTTTAGCAATCTCATCAATTTGTTTCAACAATTTAGGGTCTATTTTCATAGTAATCATTTGAGTAGTCATATATACACTGTATATATGATTATTTATAAGTTTTTCGTAGAAATTATTGAAAAATTTTCAAAAATAATAAAAAATTAAAGGCCTTTTGTAGCTGCATTAACATCTTTCATATTCTTCCAAGCTATATTGAATAAATTTCCCATAGCTGATGCAAAATAAGGTGTGTTAATCCAAATACCAACATCATAAGTTGGATGTACATCCTTATCATCCATTACCATGAAAATCAATTCATTGTCATCTACAATACAAAATCTTGCATCTAACTTATCAACAGATTTAACTTTTGCAAACTCAGAAAATTCTTTTGCAACAGCAGCACTTTCTTTGTCTATAGGCGCAGCAATTCTTACATCAACACCTTTCTTTGTTAACGCTTGTAGAGTTGATTTTAATGCATCTGCTTTTCTTACTAAACCTTTTGAAGAAGTAACTAAGTATACACTTTTTTTAGCATTCTTAATCATAGATTCCATATGTGTATAAATATTATGTCTTCCTCTTAAAGCACCAGAAAGATCAGCAGGTTCTACAAATTCAATACCTTGTTTGTATAATGAATCTAATTCACCTAATAAATCTCCGCCTCTTAAACTTTCTAATTTTTTAACTTGATCTTTAGCATCTCTATTAACTAATTTTTTTGCTCTCTCAACAACTTCTAAAGGTTCAACAGCAACATAACTTAATGGTTTGCCTAGCTTAAGTAAACTAAAACCTTTTTTTTCTAAACTTTCTAAATCATCATACGTCCTACTTCTTGTAACTTCACCTATTTCTTATAATTC
>CAYHOR010000112.1:0-3174 GCA_964358235.1 Candidatus Woesearchaeota archaeon | reverse complement strand
AAACAAATTTACAGATCAATGCCAGTTAATTTTAAAGTTTGGTACGATAAAATAAGATATAGAGTTTATGGTGTTGAATATCGAGAAGAATTAGGAATATGAAGATTCTATTGTTGATATATATGATTGGTATAAACTATTAACTAGGAGTTAATATATTTTCATTTTATATTTTACTAAAACGTTCTTCTATAATCTATTTTAAATTTGCCTTTTACCTGTTGTTGATATTGTAAAGATATTGCTTCGTTTTTGTTTAATTTCTTTGAGTTTTAGTTCTTTAAACATTGTTAAGAATTCTTTTTTAGAGTTAATTTTTTTACAACCTGGTTCTATAATTGCAAATAATAGATTTATTGGTTTGAAAATAAAATTAATGTCGACTATTATAATTTTACCATTAGTCTTTGTTATTCTATACATTTCCTTTAGTGCTAATTTTTGATTATGATAATGATGAAATGCTTCAGTAGAAATTACATAGTCAAATGTTTGATCAGAATAGGGCAGTTTGTGAACGTCACCTTGCATTAGATGAATTTTTTCAGACAAACGTTTTCTAGATTGTTTTAACATTTTTGGAGAGTAATCTAATCCCTGAATGTCTAAATGAGGATATATTTCATTTATAGTCTTTAATAATTGACCAGTGCCACAGCTAATATCTAATAATTTTCCTTTGGGATTTTTACTTATTTCTTTTAATACCGGTGCATGAAAACTTTTCATTAAATATTGAAATGGAGAAAAGTCATAAGTAGATGCCCATAAGTTAAAGAACCAAAGATTTGATTTTAAATTTGACATAAGATTTGATTGTTTTTAATATTATTAAAGTCTTCTTATTTTGTTTTAATATTTATTTTTAAGCTCAATTTAACTTTTTTTGTTAATTTTAAAATTACCTTATAATTGTCTGATTTCTTTCTGGTCCTAATGAGACTATTTCGATGTTTACTCCAGTTCTGAATTCAATGAAATCAATTATTATTTTTAGATTATGTGGAAGATCTTCATAGTTTTTTACATCCTTTATAGATTCTTGCCATCCAGGAAATTCAATATATACAGGTGTGCAATGTTGTAATATGAAATTATCTGAAATTGTTTCTTTAATTATTGTTCCATTTAATAGAGTTTTATTTCCTACTTGATAATTTGGACCTTGATAGATATAAGTGTCACAAATTTTTATCTTTTCACAACCAGTGAGCACATCTGGTTTAGTCAAAATTATTTTATTTCCATTTATTTTAATTGCTGATCTTAATAATGGCAAATCTAACCAACCTGTTCTTCTTGGTCTGCCTGTTGTAGCCCCATATTCATTACCTAATCTTCTAATTGCAATACCTTGTTCAAATTCATCTTTTGAATTTTTATCAGCATTAGGATATTTTTCTTCTTCATCTAATCTTTTATGAGATGAACACCATTCTGAGGATTTTATCCCGCCAAGTTCAGTTGGAAATGGACCTTCTCCTACTCTGGTAATGTAAGGAGCTTTTACTATACCATAAACTAAATCAATATCTTTTTCTGAAAGTCCTACACCTCTTGCTAAACCAGGAATAGAACAATCTGAAGAGGTTACATATGGATGTGGGCCAAAAGATACACTTAACATATGTCCTTGTGCCCCTTCTAATAATATTTTTTTGTTCCCAACTGATTGTCTTAAAATTTCATCGGTGTTTTTAATTAATTTTTTTAATTTTTTACCATATTCTAAATATGTTTCGACAACTGCATTGATGTTAATAATATCTTTTGAATCATAAAAAATTCCATTTCCTAAGTGTTGATGCTCCATAATATTTTTGATTATTTCGGGATCATATGTTGATAACATTTTCAGTTTTATTGTAAGATTTTCTTTAAATTTTGTTTTAAATATTTCTGGGTTTAGTAAATCATTAACTGTTAGTCCAACTCTTCCTGGAACATCTTCATAAACTGGTCCAATTCCTCGACCTGTTGTTCCAATTCTACCGCTTGAAGATTCTTTTAATCTGTCTAAAAGTAAATGTTGTGGTAATACTAAATGCGCTTTATGTGAAATAAATAAATTATTATATGATATTCCTTCTCTTTCTAAAACTTCTAGTTCTTCAAGAAATAATTTTGGATCAAATGCTACTCCGTTTCCTAGAATGTTTATTTTACCTTCATATGTGATTCCTGATGGAACAAGATGAAATGCTATTGTTTTCCCACTATGACAAATCGTGTGACCTGCATTAGCTCCGCCGGTTCCTCGAGCAATAATATCAGCCCATTCAGCAAAGTAGTCTACAAATTTACCTTTGCCTGTGTCGCCCCATTGGTTGCAGACAATAGCTACAGTTTTTTTATTTCCTATAAGTTCAAAAACAGTCTTCATTAATGAAATTATTAAAAATATGGTTTTTAAACATTTACAGTTTGGTTTAGTTATATTAAGGAATCTATTTAAAGATTAGAAGAGTTATTTTTTTTATGAAAAAGTTTGAATATCTAAAGCATACAGCTGATATACAGTTTTTGGCGTATGGAAAAACTATCGACGAAGCTTTTGAGAATGCTGCATATGCTATGTTTAATTCTATGAGTGATGATAAGATCAAAGAAGTTAATAAAAAAAAGTTTAAGGTTAAAGGAAATGATTATTGTGGATTGTTGTATAATTTTTTAGAAGAGTTTTTAGTATTGTTAGATACTGATAATTTTTTTTTGAGTAAGGTTAAAGTTAAAATTAAAGGTTTTGAATTAGAGGCTGAAATTGTTGGCGATTCAGTCAAGAATTATGAGACAAATATTGATGTTAAAGCTGTTACGTATAATCAGATGTTTGTTAAGAAAGAAAAAAATATTTGGGTTGTACAAGTTGTTATTGATGTGTAAGGTTTAAAAAGAGTAGAGGATTCAAAAAAACTATGGTTGAAGTAATAAGAATTAATGATAATACTTGGAAGATTGAAAAGACTGGAAAAATGAATGTTCCTGTAGTAATTTATGCGTCTGAAGTATTGTTAAATAAAATGAAAGAAGATGCGACTTTACAGCAAGCGCAAAATATGGCTATGCTTCAAGGAGTTGTAAAGAATATTGTAATTTCTTCTGATGCTCATCAGGGATATGGAGCATGCATTGGTGGAGTAGCTGCCTTTGATATGAAGAATGGAATTATTTCCC
>CAYHOR010000111.1:0-3180 GCA_964358235.1 Candidatus Woesearchaeota archaeon | reverse complement strand
TTTTTAATCTATTTTATAATCTTCATTTCTTAATAGCCATTTTTAGTTATAATCAAGATTAAAAGCTATATAATAATGTTTTAAATTTATGAGTAATGTAACTGTTGGTGAATATTTAGATTTAACAAAAAGATATTCTTCATTAGAAAAAAAAGATAGAAAACCAGCTTTGAAAACTGTTTTAAAATATTTAGATAATCTAAATTCTGATTTTTCACAAATAAAAGTAGCAAATTTGCATGATCCTGCTATTGCTGGAGATATACT
The DNA here is from genome assembly GCA_964358235.1 of Candidatus Woesearchaeota archaeon. GTDB lineage: Archaea > Nanobdellota > Nanobdellia > SCGC-AAA011-G17 > GW2011-AR17 > JAGVZZ01. Next base: position 2,913 of record CAYHOR010000111.1, on the reverse strand, counting down.
CGCAAATAGAAAACTTTACTGGCCTGGTTGTGATAATTATTTTGAATATATAAATGACTTTGAGAACTTAGATGCAAATTTTGCTAATGCCCAAAGTAAATTTTTGTTTGCTTTCACCGTAATAGCTAGCAGATGGAGTAATTCTAGTCCAGATTTTCGAAATGAGTTTTATGAAAAATATTCCGATTTTGTTGATGAAACTTTAGGTGGAATAGCTGCTATGACTATTGGAAGAGCATATCAAAATTCATTAGTTAGACCAGATTATAGACCTTATAATCATACTTCAAGATTTTCCAGCCAATTTAATGATAGATTACAAAGATATGATCCTGAAGTCCATCAAAGAATAATAACCAAAGCCAAAGAAAGGCGATTTGTATTGTTTAAAGAAGGATTTAATTATGAAGATGCTGATATTTCTGATAAATTACTTGATTCTATTTAGGGGTGGACACGGCATTTGCCTGCGCCGAGTTTAAATAGTTAAATTCTATAAGTTTCTTATGAACGAACAGAATCTTCAAGTTTTTGAAAAGTACGCAAAAACTTTTGTAAGGAATAATGGCAGAGGTTTGGGAGACAGAACTCTAAAAGGAATTCTAACGTTGGCAAAATTTCTTGAAGATACAAAAGAAAAACAATCATTAATAGAGTTAAAAGAACTGCATAAAGAATATCTCAAAACTAGATCATATCCCATAGCAAACTATACTTTGTGGTTATATTTAAAATCATTAAATTATGAAGAAAAAGATATAAAAGATTTGATTAGATTCAAAAGACTTTCAACATCATCAGTAACAGATGAAGAAAAATTAGCTAATTCCGTGTTAACTAAGAAAGAATTATTTTTTCTAGTTGATAATGTTAAGAATTATAGAGATAATCTTATTATAAGATTTCTTTATGATACTGCAGCAAGAATTTCAGAAATGACTAATTTGAAATTAAAAGATATTGATTTAGAAACAGGAGAAGTTCAATTATTAGGTAAAGGAAGAAAACCTAGAACTGTTTATTTTCAAAAGAAAACCTCAGAGTTGTTAAAAGAACATTTGGATGAAAACAAAATTACTAATCCTAATGATTTAGTTTTTAAAATTAAACCTGTATCAGTTTGGTATAATCTAAAAAAATACGGCAAAGATTACCTTTCAAGAGATCTTCATCCGCACATGTTCAGACATTCAAGATTGCAGCATATGGCAGACGAAGGTGTTGATTCGTTTGCAATCAAATCTTATGCAGGCCATTCAGATATAAGTACTACTCAAATCTATGTAAAAAATTCTAAATTTCAAAGAAAACTTGCATTTGATAAAGCTGGAAATATATGGGGAAAGAATGAGTAATTTTATAAATTCTATAAAAATTTCTTAAATAATACAAAATGACTGATTTTAGATTATTTCCACCAAAAATTTATGCTTTACCAGAAGAAGCATTAAAACAATGTGTAGATTTTGGTTATAAACCTATGACTGGTGCAAAGTTGGCTTTAGAAAGAGCTGTTGATAATAAAGAAGGATCATTAATTTGGAGATTTTCAACCTATACTCTAACAGCCGTTATGACTGGTCAATATAAAGGAAAACCCACTTTAGTAATAAAACATGGCGGAGAGGATAATCCCTTTAGTTCATATGAAAGTTACGCAAGATTAAGAACAAACGGTTGTGAAAGGAATCAATTTATATTAAATGACAATAATTTATGGGAAAGATCTTGTGAAGAAGGATTAGAATTAAGAGGCAATAAAAGAGATATTTGGGTTGTTCAAGGAAAAGCTTTAGATCGTTTTGTTACAGATTTGGTTAATATAAGTGAAGCTCCAAGTAATACAGTTCTAGGATTAATGCTGGGAGATTTGGGTTTAATGGATTTATACTTAGTTGGTCAGAAAAATAATAGAAGTAATAAAATTAGAATTTTGTTTGACAAGGAAGGAACACGTTCTAAAGATCCATTAATATCTCCTTTAATCTTTGGTTACAATGGGATTGATATCATGGGTGGCGGCTATGATAGTATGGGGCATATAGTTGGAATGAAAGATAAAGATGCTTTCAAACCTAAAAAAAATTCTCCTTTGGATATGTTATTAACCCATCAATCTGATTCTCCAGTATTTAAATCACAACAAGTTAGTCTATTTTAGTGAACAATTAGTAAAAATATTAATTATTTCTCTAGAAAATAAACTTTTCTCTTCACATATACTTATAAAACCAAAAATAGTTTTTTTATAAATGTCAAGAGCAAATTATATGTATGATATTCAATGGTCTTTGAGATTAGTTGATGAAATTGAAAAATTTCATAAAGGTGGCCAAATATATATGGCTAAAAGCTGGGTTCAAAAGATTAGAGAAAACTTAGAAACTTATGGAAGAACTGGATATGAAGGTCAATTTGAAAACTTAAGAATTCTTGAATATGCTTTGGAAAGAGGGTTGGATCCTGCAGAGCCTATCAAAGCTGTAAGAAACGACTTAACAAATCGCTCCAAAAAATATTAATTATATTCTACAAAGTATAAATCCTTATTAAAGCAAATTACGACTACCGACTCAAGATGGTAGATTCTGTTAGAGATCGTTTGGAAAAATTAAAAACTAGTGATGATAAATTATTGACTCCAGAGTATATTTTTATAAAAAAGGTTGAAAAATCTATTTTTAAAATGGATTCATTAAGAACTAAAATGACTTCTGGTTCAGACCAATATCTTTCTTTGTATGAAGAATTAAAAGATGCAGAAAAAGAATTTTTAAAACTTTTAGACGATCCTGAAACAAAATTAATGGATTTTCCAAGTGTATTTGTATCAAGAGTAGATATGGCTAAGAAAAAATTATTAACTAAAAAACTTTAGTGTATCGTTTCGGAATCATCAATACTTGGATTATA
>CAYHOR010000110.1:0-3236 GCA_964358235.1 Candidatus Woesearchaeota archaeon | reverse complement strand
AATGTACATAGCTGGATATTTTGAGCTATGATTAAATGTAAAAGGTTTTAGATTAAGTTTTTTATTAACAACTTCAAAATTTTTATTCAACCAATACACATCAATAGAATAAAACATAAAAAACATATGTATATTTGAAGAAATTATACTCTCAGAATTATTTACTAATAAAGCCGATTGGGGGTTAAATGTAAACATTAATCCAAGACCTTTAGAAAAAAAATTATTACAAAGTTTAGATTTAATTAAAAATATATTATCCTTGTAAATTGAAATCATAGGTTTAATTATAACAATAAAGTTAAAAAGGATTTTTGTTTGAAAATAGCTATGTCCATTAAAAAATTAAAACAGGCTTTAGGAAAATTAAAAGATTTATTAATAAAAAGATCTTATTATGCAGATAAAGATCAGAGTGAAATGAGATTAAGAACTTATGAATCACAAATATTTAGTTCTATAAAAGCTTTGGAAGATTTGTTATGGGATGTGGTCAATGAAATTCCATTAAAAGAAACTAGATTAGAATTATTTACTTATGTAGACAATCTTAAAAAAACCAAAGATATAAGGACGATGTTGATGATTATTTCTAGAATAGAAGCCATTATTTCTACTATCAAAGAAAAAGAAGAATTGAATTTTAATATTGGAAAAATCCCTGAAGATTTAAAAGAAGAAATGATTGCAGATTTAGATGAATTAAAAAGAACTTATGAAGCAAAATGTTATAGAAGTTGTATAATCTTATGTGGAAGAATTATGGAGATTGCTTTACACAGGAGATATTTTGAAGTTACTGGAAATGATTTGTTGGAAAAAAGTCCAGGTATGGGATTAGGAAATTTGATTGGAAAATTAAATGAGAAAGAAATTAATCTTGATCCAGGATTGACGCAGCAGATTCATTTGATAAACAATGTTAGGATTTCTTCAGTGCATAAAAAGAAAGAAGTTTTCAAACCAACAAAAGCACAAACGAATGCTATCATTTTGTATACATTAGATACTTTAGATAAACTTTTTAAATAGATTTTAACTATAAAAAATAATGCCCAATGCAGTTACACATATTATCATTGCAATTGTTTTAATAGATTTGTTTAGAAAATTTGTTTTAAAGAAAAAAAACTTCCCATTATATTTAATTTTAATTGGAGGAATTGCAGGCCTTTTACCTGATATAGATATTTTGATTTATTGGTTCCTACAATTTTTTACTTCAGTTGAATTAAATGAAATACATAGAACAGTAACACATACATTTTTTATACCATTAGCATTTTTGTTATTAGCTTTAATAATTTGGAAATTTTGGCCAAAAATTTCTCATATATTATTTGTATTAAGTGCAGGATGGACAATTCATATTTTGTTGGATGTAATTTTTACAAAAAGATTGCCAATATTTTTTCCAATTAATAGTCAATTTTATGGTCTGGGTTTAGTGCCACAAGATTATTTAGCTGGAACTTTTTATATAGGTATAGATGCAATAATTTTAGTTTTGTGGTTAGTATATGAATATCATGCACAAAATATGAGAGATTATATTTGAATAGAACAATCACCAGGTAAAATTTGAGTGATATCATCCAAAGGAAATTTAATATTATATTTTTCAATAAGTTTTTTTTGAATCAATTTTGCTGTGTCTGTTTTTTTACCACCTTGTTTTAATTCAAATTCTTTTTTTACTGGAGAACATTCCAAATAACCTTCATCATTAATTCCTAGGTATAATTTAATTACAGGTTTATGATATTCACGTTTTCCATGAATCATAAATGAACCTTTAGGAAGACTAAAATCTTTTTTTACTTGTTCAGGTGTTATATGATAAACTTCTGCAGTTGTTAAACCGTGGTTCCAAGCTCTTGAAAATGATGCAGTGGCTATAGCAGCTTCTTCAAGAGTTCTCTGAGGAATATCTTTACCACAAGATTTTATTACGAAAAAAGGAGACCCTGGAAGTTCCGTATGAAAAACTAGGTCTTTATCATCAAGATGTTTTTTTATAATTATTTCATTAGATGTTGCATCTCTTCCACCAAGACAAAGAAATCCATCAGAAGAAATAAACCAACGAAATTTCATATGAGGTTTTTTTTCTGGAGAATCAAGATATTTATGATTTTCTTTTTTTTCTGGAATATGAGCAATTTTTGCTTTAGTTATATCAATAGCATGTAATAAACCACCTATTTTCTTTTTAGATTTTTTAAATTTTTCAAAATAGAATGTTGCATTTTCTTCTAAGGATTTTGTAGTATCAATGATTAATTTCATAGTTTGAAGAATTGTTTAACTCTTTAAATAATATTCCTCTTAAGGAAAATTAAAGCCATCCTTGCCACCAGTTAATTTATTTCTACATATATAACCTAGTAGATTATCCCAATTTCTAAATAGAGGGGTTAATATTTTATCTTTACATTTTAAAGCCTGGTTTAAAAGAAGAGAATCAGTTATTCCTAAAGGTTCAACAGCAAAAATATTATTTGGATCAAAGTTTATTTGAAGGGGAATTTTAACTGCACAAAGTTGATCAGGCCTATCATCGACATCACAATCTTGTTGATATTTTAGCGAAGAAATAATTCTTGAAGAGAAATAAATTCTAACACCTAAACGATGAGTATCCTTCATAAATTCTTCTTTATTTTCATAATTCCCATTAATCCAGAATGAACACTTATTAGGGTCAACAAAGCCTAATGTTTCATCGCGCATTTTATCTAAAGTATAATTCTCTGGAATTGGTTTTATTGGTGAGATATTAGCTTTAGTAAATCCTTCATAAATCGGAAATGCATGAATTGTTTCAGGAAAACTTTTATATTCATCTCTTTTAGCACCAAGTAACCATATTGCTTCTTCAACACAAGTTCCCCTTACAAAAATAGGGTATTCCTTAGTTTTTTCTATAATTTGTCTAAGATTCATATTTTTTTTAGAATATAAGTCATATATAAATGAATCTATGAACAGATATTGTAATCTAAACGAATGATTTATATACTAATTTGTCCATAAAGTTAATGGGGTGGTTTTATTGAATTGTGTATATTGTAAATCAAATGATATTGTTTGTAATGGAAAAAGAAAAAGAAAAGTTAGAATAAAACAAAGTTATTTTTGTAATAATTGTAAAAAACAATTTGTTGAAGTTGATGGATTCGAAAGAATGCGTTTTAAACCAAAAATAATTGTTCGTGCAATTCATATGCATGAAG
>CAYHOR010000109.1:0-3252 GCA_964358235.1 Candidatus Woesearchaeota archaeon | reverse complement strand
AAAGATAAGTTTATATATATAAAGTAAAATGGATATATCTAAAGTTAACTTTACCAGTCTAGAATTAGAAATCTTTTCCTTGCTTTGCATAAAAGCGGGTGAAGAACTTAGTCAGAGAGAAATAGCTCAAATACTCAAAGTTTCACCAACGGCAGTAATGAATTCAATTAAAAAATTGAAAGAGACTGGTTTAATTAATTTGAAAAAAACAAAAACAATCAATTTCATTTCATTTAATCGAGATAATAAAAGAGCAATCGAACTAAAAAGAATTGAAAATCTGAAAAATATTTACATTTCAGAATTATTTAATTATTTGGAAACTGCATTAGCAGGTTCAACAATAATACTATTTGGTAGTTATTCAAAAGGAGAAGATACGAATAACTCTGATATTGATTTAGCAATAATTGGAAGAAAAGATAAAATACTAAATCTTGAGAAATATGAAAAAACATTGAATCGAAAAATTAATATTAACTTTTATGATAATTGGAATAACATCCATAAACATTTAAAGAATAATATTTTAAATGGTATTGTGCTGGTTGGAGGAGTTGAACTTTGAAAAGATTTGAAGAATTTCTGAAGGATGGAACGATCAAAAAAATTTATCCTAATTTTGAGAGAGCCAAAAGTTTAGTAATAGAATCTGAAAGAAAGTTAAAATCTTTGAATGAAAGGATTGAGAAAATTGGAATAAAAGATGATAACGCTAATGATTATGTTGAATATTGTTATGATATTATTATGTTATTAATCCGTGGGAAACTTTATGTTAAAGGATATAATTCTGGAGGACAAGGCGCACATGAAGCTGAAGTTTCATATTTAGTAATCCTGGGTTTTAATGATAATGAAGTTCAGTTCATGGATAAATTAAGATATTTTAGAAATGGAATTTTATATTATGGAACTACCTTAGATGCTGAATATGCAGAAAAAGTAATTCAGTTCACTAAAAAAATTTATCCAAGGTTGAAGAAATAAATTTTAAGAATTTATAATAAATACGCCGCGACTGGGATTTGAACCCAGAAATCCTTTCGGAAACAGGATAATTGCAGGAACATGTTCTCATCTTTTTGCTTAGCAATATCGAACATGTGCAGTTTATAGCAATCCTGCGCAGTACCAGATTGTGCCATCGCGGCATTGTAACAACCCAGTTTTTTTCAAATTTTATACTTATTTAAGTGTTTCGGATTATTGTGTTTTATTTATTTTATCTAATTTTCTAGCTGAATCATTATAAGAACGAACAATTAATGCCTAATCCATTATTTTTAACGGAAATTTCAGATTAGAAGCTACTTTTTTAGCAGTATTCTCTCCTTCTTTAGTTTGAGTCCAAACAAATAAAATAGGCTTTACTTTTCTTTTACCAATAATTTTTAAAATAGATTCTCTCCAAGCTTGTACAGCCAAACCTTTTCCTCTATATTCTTTTTTAACAAAACAAGAACAAAGATAGATTGTATTAAAAATTTCATAATTGATTTCTTTTTTAACTTTCTCAAATAGTTCTCTTTCAGTAATCTTTTTGGATAAAAATTGATTCATAATAATTTTGTTAGCAGGAATAATAAGAGCAAAACCTATTACTTTCTCTCCAGCATAAATTATATTATCACACTCAGGTATAGAGTTTAAGAAAAACAATTTTGTGTCTTTGTTTGCAGGAATTTCATCAGGTTTGCTTTCCATATGAAAAAAAGCCTCGGCTAATCTTGAACTTTCATTAATGGTCTTTAAAGTTAATTTTTTATCTATAGAAAAACTAATTTTATCTTCCTTCATACTATTTACATACTTTTTAAATTATAAAAGAGTTTTGGTAGCATAGCTCCGGCAGACAATACAACTAGCGAGTTCCAGTCTTGAGAGAATAATAAAAGCAAAAACGGAATAAAAAAAAGAATTAAATTTTTTATCAAATATTTATTTCCAATAACAATATTATACAAACAAGCAAAGATAGAAATATACATATTCAAAGTCAACAAGGACAAACCAACATATAATGAAGATTCTTTAAAGAAATAACCTAACACAATTCCCGTTATTAAAAATATATAAAACCAATATGATGACGAATATGAAGTTATAATAATTGTAATAATTAATAAAAATAAAGTAAACTTTTCAAAGTAAATATAATATTTATTTTGCAGTTCTTTTTCTTCGGAATTATATTTTTTTATTAAGTAACCTACGATAAAAGCAATGAAAACTATTATTGGAACAAGGTAAAGCATAAACATTAAAGAAAGAATAGATATTTAAACTTTTCAGAATATCTAAAAATTATGTTTTTAACAATTAGTGAAATTTTAAGTCTAGGAATAATAACAGTAGTATTAGGATATATTTTTTCCGGATTCATTCAGAGACCAAGAGATCCATACGAAATTCACCAAAAGTTTAACTGGAAAGATTTACAGTACGCTGCAATTATTGCTGCTCCTGCAGTTATATTACATGAGATGGGGCACAAGTTCATGGCGATGAGTTTTGGATTAGAAGCAACATTCTATGTGTTCTGGTTAGGATTAGTCATTGCAGTAGCATTAAAATTATTCAATTCACCATTATTAATTTTAGCACCGGCATATGTTGCATTTTCTGCCACAGCTTCTCCTTTACAAGGAGGATTGATAGCTTTTGCAGGACCGGCTATGAATTTATTAATCTGGGGATTCAGTGCTTTAGTTTTAAAATACAGAAAAAATATGTCACAAAGAGAAATGTATGGTTGGGCTATTTCAAAGAAGTTGAATTTCTTTTTGTTCTGGTTTAATTTAATTCCAATTCCACCTCTAGATGGTTGGTCAGTAATGGATGGAATAATTGGTTTATTTTAAAGATTGTAAAGCTCTATTAAGATACATAACTGCCCATGTTTGTAGCATTGTTGCTTGAACTAATGAATCTACGTTATGTCTATCGTAACCATAAAGAAGTTGATCATTATCTCTGTAAGAATCTAATTTTTCTTTTAAACCAGTATATAAGTTTCTGTAAAACTGGATTTTATATGGAGTTTCAATATTAAAAAATAATGAAGCATATATCCCTCCATTTGTTGTTAAAACTTTTGCAAAACCTCTATCATCTGTTCGAATAGATGGTCTTTCATAACAAGAATCTATTATTCCATCATAATCTGGTAATCTTCTTTGAGCTTCTATTTTTGCTTCTGGGAATATTTCATTTGCTAAATTAGGATCTAAAGAAATATCTGATCTTAAA
>CAYHOR010000108.1:0-3313 GCA_964358235.1 Candidatus Woesearchaeota archaeon | reverse complement strand
TTGTATTTGGATTGCATTTATTTCCTTTCAACATCTCAACAGCATTATCTCGAGCACATTGAATTAAAGCAGATGGAAACTCAGGAGATTTTTCTCGAATTTCTTTATACAACAAATTATGTAATATCACTTTAGACAAAGTTTTATTTTGTATACAACAGTCAATATGTTCATTTACAACAGAATTATAACTATGAATAGTTTCACACAATTCTTTGCTCTTAGAAAGCATTAAACTTACGGTTCTCTGCATATTTCAATCTAGGAAAATAGATTATATAAACCTGGCGCGGGCATTTGCCGTGTCCACCCTTAATTTCAATTATAAATATGGTTCAGGTAGTTTTATAAACTCTGGAATATTGTTGAAAAATAGATATACAGATGGTTTCTGAAGAAATGAGGAAATATTTGAATATATCTAAATAAATCGTGAGGTCAATAGAAAATGGCATTTGGAAATAATAGATTTGGTGGAGCTCCAAGAGGAAACTTTGGCGGTCCAAGAGAAATGAGTAAAGTTACTTGTTCTGATTGCGGCAAAGAATGTGAAGTTCCATTCAAACCAGCACCAGGCAAACCAGTTTACTGTAGAGATTGCTACCAAAATCATAAGAAAACAAGTTAAGAGATTTAATTTGAAGTTATATAAAAATTTTTTTATTATTTAGATTTACTAATTTTTGAGACGAAGAATCCTTCGGTATCGTTATCCTGCGGCCAAAGTTTAAGGCAATGTTTGATTTCTGGTAGGAATTGTTTACCTTCAAATTCTTCAGATAATTTTCCTCTTTTTAGATCTATAGAAAATTTTTCTAGTTTAGCGTTAGGATATTTTTCTAGCAAATAATTGACAACTGCTTCATCTTCATCAGGTTCTAAAGTACAAGTTGAGTAAACCATAGTACCATTTTCTTTTAATGCGTTAAATGCAACGTCTGCTAATTGTCTTTGAACGCCAGCCATTTTTTTAATAGTGTTTGGATTCCACATGCCTATAGTTTTGTAAGATTTTCTTATAGTGCCAATTCCAGAACAAGGAGCATCTAACAATATTTTATCAAATTTATCTTTAATCCATCGTCCTTCCATTCTTGTAATAATTGTATTTGCTACCCCACATCTTTGAAGGTTTAGTGTTAAAGGTTTTAAACGATCAATTTTATTATCATTAGCTATAATTATTCCTTCATTTTTCATCATTGCAGCCATTTGTGAAGTTTTTGATCCTGGTGATGCACACATGTCTAAAACTATGTCTCCAGGTTTAGGATCTAATACTATAGGGGGAATCATTGAAGCTGCACCTTGAAGGTATATATATCCTAAAAAATGTTCAATTGTATTTCCTACAGAACGTTTGTTTATGAAAAATCCATCTTTACACCAAGGAACTTGTTCGAGATCTTGAAACCTTGATTTAATTTCTTTTATTGAAGTTTTTAATGTATTTACTCTTAGAGATTTTCTCATTGGTCTAAGAGAAGCTTCTGTAAATTTGTCAATATCTGTTAATTGAGAATATCTTTCCAAAAAAGCTTGTTTCCAATCGGGCATTTTTTAAAAGTTATTCTTTTTGTTAATAAATGTTTGTAGAGAGAAAAGTTTTAAAGGGATTATTTATTTTAATATTGCAAGCGCGAGTAGTATAGTGGTAGAATTAAACCTTCCCAAGGTTTAGACCTGGGTTCAAATCCCGGCTCGCGCATTTATTTTTTATTTCATAAAGGGAAAATAATTAAATCCTTATTGTTTTACTATTAATATGATAAAAGTTAATAACCAAAATGATAAAGAAGAATATTATTTTTTACTTGAAAAATTAGAAGAAGTAACTTTTGCTTTGAAAGGTTCTTGTAATGATATTGATTGTGATAAATATATTTATAGAGATCTTTTACACAAAAAATACAAACCAACATTACATCATAGTTTCTCATGTATGAAAAAACTTCAAATTGAGAAAGAAGTTATTTTTAGAATTATTTCACAAAAGAAATATGAAAAATTTAGATATAAAATTTGTCCTATCTGTAAAAAAAGACTTGATTCAATAAGTGATAAATCTGTTATTATAGCTTTAACTAAACAATCTTCAGTTAATAATTATTATGAATTAAAAACGATTTGGACACATAAATTGTGTAAGAAAAAATTTATAATTCCTTTAGGGTGGAATAATCTTTAATTTTCTTCATTGGAAATAGATAGTTCTAAAGAAAAATATCCCAATAAGATTTAACCATTTCATCAGCTACGAAATTGATTAGCAAATAGAATTCTTACCCTCTAAATTTAATATTTTGAATTGTAAGGGGTAAATGCTTATTTTATATAAAAGCATATAAATTTCAGGATTATATTTCATTAATCCATTTCCATACAGGAATTACTTTAATTTTTTTACCTTCCAATTGGAATTCATCTTCTTGATTATATGTTAGAATAACTCCCTCTTGTAATTTGAATTCTTTTAAAGCATTTAATAGCCCGTTCAATTCTCTATCTTTATTTTCTTCATTAAAATCATAACAAACTTGGATTGCTTGTATAACTTTTTCTCTTTCTTTAACGACAAAGTCACATTCATTTTTATCTTTGAAATAAAATATTTCATGATTCCTTTTTCTTAAGTTTATGAATACTAAATTTTCAAGCATTTTTCCTTTATCCTTTGAAAACGAAGCAGAATTATTATATGAGAATCCATTATCTATTGAATAAACCTTTTTTGGATTAATCTGCTGTTGTTTATATGAATAACTAAATTGTGGAATTGTAAATATTAAATAAGTATTTTCTAAGTAATAAACATAGTCTATTACACTTTGAACAGACTTTATACTAAACATTTTTTTGATTGAATTATAAGAAAATTCCTTTCCGACATTGCTTATCAAGTATATTGCTATTTTGTTTAAAATATTTGTATTTTTTATTTTAAATCTTAAGGCTATATCTTTCATAACTATATCCGACAATAAGTTATATAAAATTTCTGGATTTTCTTTTAATAGATATTCTGGAAATCCTCCTTTAGTTAGATAATGTTCAAATGATTGTAATGAAGGTTTTTGTTTTTTTAAATTGAGAAATTCTTCAAATGAAAATGGAAACATTTCTATTTGTAAATATCTTCCAGTTAGTTTTGTTCCTAATTCTTGACTAAGTAATGATGCATTTGAGCCGGTTATAACTATTTTTTCTTTTTTATCTACTAAATATCTTATAAATTTCTCCCATTTTTCTATGTTTTGAATTTCATCGAAGAAATAGATTCCTTTTTCTCCATAAAGTTCTTTGAAAATTAGTT
>CAYHOR010000107.1:0-3326 GCA_964358235.1 Candidatus Woesearchaeota archaeon | reverse complement strand
TTTCAGTAAAGCAGTCGTGATTTCCTTCTTTAATCGTTTTATCAATTAAAAGACCAGATTTCGGTGGTTTTTCTAAAGAGATTATTTTAAACATCTTATCAATTCGTTCTTTAATGTCTTTCATTGCAAGATTTACTTGAGAAGTAATATCCTCTTTCACAAGAAGCTTTTTTGCATCCAGCTTTCCCTTTCTAAAATATTCTTTATTGAGGTGCATCAAAAAGCATTTTCTTATCTCTAATCCGTTTGCTTTATATACATATTTCTGAAAAGAAACATCATGAACATTAATATCCTTTACTTCTGTTCCAGACTTTACTTCAATAATATCCCATTCCTTCCCAACAGGCACAAGAATATCTGCCCTTGAGAAGCAGTTTTCAAACGCAAACCCAGCTTCAAATAAAGACTTTCCTTTCTTCATAGCCTCTTTAGTTTTCTCTATATTTTCAGAGTAATTCTCTACTGGAAGGTCAATTCCATCAGAAAATAGAGTTTTAGCAAGCTGTCCAACTTTGTCTCCTTCATTAAACTTAAACTCTTCAGCCAGAGTTACTTTTCTAATCTTTTCAGGCTGATTAAAAGTAATCCATAAGTGTCTGGGGCATTCTAATCCCAACATATACTTTGATTTTGTTAATACGCGATTCATGTATATTCAAAGAAAGATGGCATATTTATAAAGAATAAGGTTTCAAAATCAGCTTATCACCCGCATTCGACTTAGAATCTGTGACCCGTAGATACGACAGAGAGTGAATAGGACTTAATTAAAAACCTTTTGTATAAATTATTGAAAAATTTCCGATTTTTTGAGGTGAATCTTTTTGAATCTTTTTTTGTAAAAATACTTTTATGATAACTTTAGAAACTTTATTATTGAGCGTTGCATTAGCTGATGAACCTAATGAAGATATGTATAGTCAGCATCCTTCGTTTTATTTAGATAAATATACTCATGGAAAAGAAGAAGTGCGAAGTTTAGCTGAAAATTTAGTTAGTGATGAAGATTCAAATTATGAAAAGATTACGAAGGTTTATTCTTATTTTCTTAAGAATACTAATTATCTAAATGATCCTCCTAATATGGAGGTAGTTAAGACTCCTAAAGAAACTTTAGATGATGGCGGTGGAGATTGTGAAGATTTAACTTTATTATTGATTGCTTTGTTAGAAAATGTCAATGTTCAGACTTATTTTATTGAAGGAAGAACTCATGTTGCTTTAATGGCTGGGCCTGTTGATTTAAAGAATGTTTTAAGACCAACGATTTATTATTCTTTTCCAGAAAATGGTGAAAAATATATATATTTAGATGGAACTTTAGATGATAAAGATTATCCTGGAGCTCCTGTAACTAGTTATATTGAAAGAGGTTTAGTTGTTGATAGTGATACATATGAATTTTTTGGAAGAATTGGAGATAGAGAATTTAAAGTTAGAGATTATCAACAAAAAGAATTTGTCTGGTTGACTGAAGAAAAATATTATGTTAAAAAAGAAAAAATAGGTGGCAATTAAGCCATATTAAAGTTTTCTCTCAGGAATTCAATCATAATTGTATTACCTGCAATTCTGTAAACTTCATATGCATTGTTCAATTGCTCTTTTTGTATAAAGATATCACCAACAGTGTTTAATTTTTCTTTAGATTGAGCAAATTCGTATGCTTTAGCTGCCAAAATTAATTGATCATGCTTTACACATTCGTCGCCAACAATGATTAACTTATCTTTGTTACCTAAAAATCTGAATACTTCGATGGCATTTTCGTATTTTTCTCTTTTTAAGCATTCATCTCCCACTAAGATTAATCTATTTTTATCTTCAACCAATTGGAAAGCTTTAATAGCATCACTCATTTGACCATCTCTCAAGCAAACTTCTCCAATTTGCATCAATTTGTCTCTAGCTTCTGCAATCCAGTAACATTCTATTGCATGTGAAAACATATTCATATTTCTATAAGAATCACCAATTTCAATCAATTTTTCTCTATTTTTAGCTTTCATATAAGCTGCAATAGCTTCTTTTGTTCTACCTTTTTTAACTAATTCTTCTGCTACAGCGTTTAATATACCTCTTTGCATATCTTCGCCAAACATGTCTAAATTAGTGTTCTCAAGACCTTTCTTAAGAACAATTGGTACCATACGTTTAAATGTGTCCTCTTTGTCTGCGTTGAATTTCTGAACTAATTCAGGAACTATGTTTTTGAGTTGATCTACCATCTTGTCGATGACTATATTACGTGTGATTTATATAGATATTTAGTCTAGAAATGTTGTTTTGAAAGTGTTATAATTGAAGTTTAGTAATATATTAATTAATGTTCAGCAAAAGTTTAAATTGTTTTAGGTCTGTGATTATGTACAATAGGCGATAATATTCCCTAATTGACTGGGTTTATTTGATTTTTTCTCCAATATACCATTTTGCTTTGAAACTATTTGGAATTATATCATAGGTTCCACTATTTATTTTTCGAAATAATTTTGGATTTGGTTCAGAATTATTTCCTATTAACATCAATATCCCATTAGGTTTTAGGTTTTTAGCTATTTTTTCCCATAATTGAATCATTTCTTTTTGAGAAAAATAATTGTTTGAAGCAAATGAAAATGCACTAAATATAAGGTCAAATTTATTATTTATTTTCATAGTTGAAATATCTTTTTGAATAAATTTGCATCTCTTTAATTCCTTCTTTTTCTTAGCTATTGAAAGCATTTCATTAGAAATATCTAAAAGAGTAATATTATTATATCCTTTTTTGATTAAGGGTATTGTAGAGATTCCTGTTCCAGCTCCAAGATCTAAGATTTTAATATTATTTGAAAGATGGATTTTACTAAATAGATATTCTATGGCCTTAGAATTCATAGGATTGATTTTTTTTTCATAATCTTTTGCAAACTTTTTGTAATATTTGTTTATTTCTTCTTTTGTATAATCTATAGGTATAAATAATGGACCAACAGATGGAAGATATACTCGGTAATGATATTTATTTTCATTTATTCCTAGACTTATGAATCCAGTGTTCTTTGGAAGATTATTGACTTTTATCCAGGCTGGGCGTATTTTTGAAGTTTTATCGAAAATAAATTTTGTATTTTTTGGGATTTCCATACTAGTAAATATTTTTTTTAGTTTTACTTGCATAGTATTTTTTTAGTTTTTATCATTTAAATAATTAATTAAAAAAGAGGAAATTAATCCTCTTCTTCTTCGTCGTCTTTAAAGACTTTTTTCATATAATTTACTGATTTAATGTCAGTGATTATTTACAATAGGCGACAATATTCCTATATGCTGGAGAATAT
>CAYHOR010000106.1:0-3327 GCA_964358235.1 Candidatus Woesearchaeota archaeon | reverse complement strand
TCTTCTCTTATAATTTAGTCAGTATTTTTAAGGTTTTTTACCAGCTTATTTTTTGCCAAAAGGTTTATATTTCTCTAATGATTTGTTACGCCCATGCTGGGATTCGAACCCAGAAATCTCGTGGAGAGAAAAGAGTTCCCTCACTTGCCTCTAGTTTTTAGCTAGGGGCTTTTTGAGACTCTCGCTATACCATTAAACGACATGGGCGTGAGATTCTTAAGAAAAATTCAATTAAAAAAGGTTTATGATAAAAAGCTGAAAATTTTACGGAATTACTGATCTTTATATTTTCCAGAATATTTAGATTTGCCTTCAGTTCTTGTAAGAATGATTTGGGCAATTTTTAATCCAGGTTTTATAGTCAATTCATGATGTGAAAGATTTTTTATTTCAAAAACTTGATGATTTGAAACTCCTGGTTGAATAAAGAATGCAGTAACATCTATTGTCAAACCTAATCTAGCAAATCTTGATCTTCCTGAAAGTAAACCACAAACGTCATCAGGCAAAGTAATCTTTTCTAATGTTCTACCTAAAATAAAATCTCCAGGTTTTAATGTAATACTAGGAAGCTTTTTCTTTACACATAAAGTTTCAACATCAGTTTTTTCGGTCAGATTTAATTTGTAATCTTTTTTAAATATCCAGAACGTATCGTCTAAAGTTAAATCAATAGAGGCATCATTAATATTATTTTCTTTAAAAGGAACTAATTGTATTCTTTTTGTTTTTATTTCTTTGAATATTTCTTGTTTAGTTAATATCATTTAAACCTCTTAAAGAGTGGACAATAGTCTTTAAATTCTTTATTGTATAATCTATTTCTTGTTTTGTTGTATATTTACTTAAAGAAAATCTAATTACAGAGTGTAAATATTGTTTTTCCAAATTAATTGCTTTGAGTACATGTGAAGGTTCTAATTGGTTTGATGAGCAAGCTGAACCAGTTGAGGCATAAATATTTTTGAGATTTAAATGATTCAACAATGTATGTGATTCTACTCCTTCAAAAGCTACACTAATGATATTTGATAAAGATTTTTGCGGAGAAATAATTTTTATATCTTTTATTTCTTTTAATAATTTTAAAATAAAATAATTTTTTAATTTTGAAACATCTTTTATTTCTAATTTTGATGCTAATCCAAATCCAACTATACTAGGAACATTTTCAGTACCAGGTTTTAATGAAGATTCTTGTGAACCACCAAATATAAGAGGTTTTAATTTGAGATTATTTTTTAGATATAATGCTGATGAACCTTTAGGACCATGGATTTTATGAGAAGAAATAGTTAACGATGAAATATTTAATTTTTTAACATCTAAAATTATCTTTTTATAAGATTGTACTGCATCAATGTGCAATAGAACAGATTTACAAAGTTTTGAGATTTCTTTTATATCCTGGATCGTGCCTATTTCATTGTTTGCGTGAATGATTGAAACTAAAGCAGTATCTTTTTTAATAGAATCCTTTAATTCTTTTAAATCTATAAATCCTTCATTATCTACGGCGAGATAAGTAACTTTATATCCTTCTCTTTCTAGTTCTTTACACAAATTTAAGATTGAAGGATGTTCAATTTTTGTAGTAATAATATGTTTATTTTTTGTATTTGATAATAAAGATCTTATTGCTAAATTATTTGATTCAGTACCAGAAGAAGTAAAATATATCTCTTCAGAATAGGCATTTATTGATTTTGCTATTAATTTTCTCGAATTTTCTAATAATAATTTAGCTTCTTGTCCTTTTTTATGCAAAGAAGATGGATTTCCGTAATATTTTGTTAATGTTAAATTAATCTTTTTTATTATTTTATTATCAACTTTTGTAGTCGCTGCATTATCTAGGTAAGCTTCCATAATGATATAATATACATATTCCTTTATAAGGTTTTTTTTAAATAGGGAATATTTATTTTTTATAATGACATTGAAATATAATGCACGACTAACTGAATACAAGAGGTTAAAAAAATTTATTGATGAATCTACTGGAGTAAATTGTAAAGATGATGGTTTAGTTCAAGTCTTGAGAACTTATCAAGCACCATTAGATGCAGCATTACAAAGATGTGAAAGAGAAGTTGTAATAGCAGGAATGGAATATTTAAGAGAATTAGCTTTAACTAAAAAAAATGAAGATTTGGGAACATATTCTGGAAGAAGTTTTAGAATTGTAAATGGTAAAATTATTGAAGAGACAGTAAAATCTCTAAAAAAGGAATATTTTGGAGTAGAAGAAATACAAACATTAGTTGATAAATTACTTGAACATTAATAATATTGAAAGATTAAATTTATATTCTATACAATAAATTAAATAAATATGTACAAGCAAATAGCTAATGGATATGATGAATTATATGGAAAAGAACAGGAAGAAAAGTTAAAGAAAATTGCTTATGTTCTAAAAGGAAGAATTCTAGATATTGGTGCTGGTACAGGAATTGTTGCAAGGCATTTCAAGAATGTAACTTCAATAGATCCTTGTAAAGAAATGTTAAACCAAGCGCCTGGAAAGAAAGTTATAGCAAGTGCTGAAAAAATCCCATTCAATGAAGGAGATTTTGATACCATAGTAAGTTTAACAGCTTTACATCATACTGATATTGACAAAGTTATCAAAGAAATAAAAAGATTAAAACCTAAAAATATAGCATTTACTATATTAAAGAGAAGTAGCAAATGCAAGGAAATTGTTAGAAAGTTAAAAAAAGAATTTGAGATGAAAGAAATTGAAGAAGAAAAAGATATTATTTTAATCAAAGAGATTAAAAGTTGAAGGTTTATCTTCTGGAGATTTTTTTTGTGGCGATTCCCCTCTCCCAGTAACGTAGCCTAATTTTCCAGAGCCTAATGAAGCAGATTTTTTACTATCTCTCTGGATTTTTTCTTCGGTTCTTTTTATCTCTTCTAATGTTCTAGCTTTAAAATCATCAAGACCTTGTTGTTTATCTTCAAAAGTCAAACTTACTTTTTTCTTTTTTTCTGCAGCTTCCCTCTTTGGATCATATAATCTTATTTTTTTAATTTTAGTTTTTGCAGCTGGTCTTAAAGCAGGATCTTTTTCTTTATTATTTTTTTTAGGTTTTAATTTTAAGTATGTCAAATAACCTAATCCAAGGATTAAAATAAAGATTAATATTGCATAAGGCCAAGTTAAATTTGAAAAAGATTTACCATCTATTATTGTAAGTGCATTATCTTCTATAGTTCCATAACCTGTGGGTAAAGATACAGTATATTTACCATTAGGAAGTTCATTTGACATATCAATTTCTACAGTTTCATTTACACCAAGATTTTTGGTTTTAGTAA
>CAYHOR010000105.1:0-3340 GCA_964358235.1 Candidatus Woesearchaeota archaeon | reverse complement strand
TTGCAAATGGAATTATTTCTCACAATTCTGGAAAATCATATAGTTCTTCAGTAGTAGCAGAAGGAATAGTAGATCTTCCAGAAGAAATATCTAAAAATATCTCAGTAATTATGTTTGATTCAATGGGAGTTTATTGGACTATGAAATATCCCAACGAAAAAGATACAGATTTACTGGAGCAATGGAACCTAAAACCTAAAGGTTTGGAAAAAATAAAAATATTTACTCCTGAAGGTCAATTTGAACAAGCTAAAGAAAGAGGAATTCCTTCTGACTATCCATTCTCAATACAAGCTTCAGAACTAAGTGGAGAAGACTGGCGTTTAGCTTTTGAATTGTCATCATCACACCCAGTATCAATCTTGATAGAAAAAATACTTGGAGACTTTGCAGAAAAACGTATTGATAATTTTACACTAAATTCAATCATTGAAGCAATATCACAGGATAATACTTTTTCAAATGAAACTAAAAATGAAGCAATTAATAGATTCAAGGGAGCAAAACAATGGGGCTTAATTTCAGATAAAGGTACAAAAATTGATGTCCTTGTTAAAGGTGGTTCAGTATCAGTATTAGATTTATCTGCTTATGCAAGTTCATCTGGTGGTTGGGGAATCAAAGCATTAGTCATCGGATTAATAGCAAAAAAAGTTTTTATTGAAAGAATGGCTTCAAGACAAATAGAAGAAGTTGAAGCTATCAGAGTAGGTTACTCTTATTTTAAATTAGAAGAAGAAACTGAACAAAAAGACAAAAAACCTATGGTTTGGTTTGTTGTTGATGAATGTCTTCCAGCAGAATCTATAATTGAAACCAATAATGGAAAAGAAAAAATAATTGATATAGTAAAAAGATTTGAGAATAATAAAATAACAAAAGTATTATCATTTGATAAAGAAGATAATAAATTCAAATTCAAAAAAGTAACGAATGTTTATAGAAAAGGAACTCAAGAATTAATTCTTATTACAACAGAAACAGGAAAGAAAATAAAATGTACTATTAACCATAAAATATTAACTTCAATAGGTTTTGAAGAAGCACAACATTCTTTAGATATA
Source organism: Candidatus Woesearchaeota archaeon (assembly GCA_964358235.1). Taxonomy (GTDB): domain Archaea; phylum Nanobdellota; class Nanobdellia; order SCGC-AAA011-G17; family GW2011-AR17; genus JAGVZZ01. The sequence goes on along the minus strand of CAYHOR010000105.1, from coordinate 2,276 downwards.
GCAACACCATTAGTTTATAACTATTCAAAAAATAAAAGATTAATTAAAGCTAGACTTTTAGGACATATATTTGGTGACGGATATTTATCTATGAATGGAACTAGTGTAGGATTTTCAGGAAAAGGAAATATTGAAGATTTAAATAAAATCAAAGAAGATTTAACAGAATTAAATTTAAGCTCAAGTAATATTTATACACGAGAAACAAATTCTTTAATTACTGATATTCAAGGGCATACACATATTGTACACGGAACAAGCCAAGAAATAAGATCTAGTACATATTGTCATAGACTATTCAAAGAATTAGGAGCGCCTATAGGAAAAAAAATTAATACTGGCTATTCAATACCAAAATGGTTGAAAGAAGCTAGTAATGAAGAAATTTCAGAATTTCTAGCTGCATTAATGGGAGCAGATGGTATGGCTCCTTCAATAAATAAAAATTGTAAACGTGACTTTAACCCTATAAGATTAAGTTTTAATTATCTGGATACAAAAGAAGAACAAGCAAAAGTATATGCTTTAGAATTAAAAGAATTATTTAGTGAAATTGGAATAAAAAGTTCTATTACAAAAAGAACTGGAAATATTAGAAAGGACAAATCAACAACCTCAAAAATAGTTTTAACATTATCAAAAAGCACCACAAATACAATTTTATTTCTAGAAAGAATAGGTTATAGATATTGTGAGAAAAAAGAAAGAGCTGGTAAACAATGGTTGAATTATCTTAAAGCCAAATTATTCGAAGAAAACAAACAAAATATATTTAAACAAAAAGCAAGAATATTACATATAGAAAAAGGCTTGGGGAAAATAAAAATAGCCAAAGAATTAAACATTCCAGTTCATCAAGTAAGAGATTGGATTTATTATACAAAAGACTCAAAAAATAGAGCACCATATTCATTTCAAGGTTTCAAAGACTGGACAAAAGAAAGAACTAACGGAGAAAACTTATTTGAAAATATTGTTTCAAGAAAAATCCATTCTCAAGAAGAAGTTTTTGATTTGTCTGTAGAAGATACACATAACTTTGTAGCAAATGATTTTGTAGTCCATAATTGTCATGAATACTTGCCAGTTGAAGGAAAAACTGCAGCTACTGATGCACTTGTAACAATTCTTAGAGAAGGTAGACAACCTGGAATTTCATTGATATTAATTTCCCAACAACCAGGTAAAATTCATTCTGATGTTCTTACTCAATCTGATATAGTTTTAGCACATCGACTTACAGCAAAAAGAGACGTCGACGCATTAAACTCAATGATGCAATCTTATTTGGGAAACACATTAACAGGATATTTAGACATGCTTCCAGCTGAAGGTGGTGCCGCAATTATTCTAGATGATAACTCAGAAAGATTATATCCTATGAGAGTAAGGCCAAAATTCTCATGGCACGGTGGAGAAGCTCCAACTGCTATCAAGTATAAACGTTCAGCGAATTTAGGGATTTAAATAATCTCTGGGATCATAAGTATCATACATTTCCACAAGACAATCAGCAAAGTGAAACATTAAATCCTCAGGTACATCTTTTTTCAAAACAATTCTTTCTTTTCCTAATTCTTCAACAACATCACTTAATTTAATCATTCTATGACCCCAAAAACCTAAACCAGAAGGAAAATATAACTTTTGCCTAAGTAATCCATCACCAGGATTATAATCAAAATTTTCAAATAGACCTAAACCCAATTTTGGAACAAAAAAAGGAAATTTTCCAGAATTATATTTTATATATTCAATTGTTTCATATCCTCCACTAATAACATATTCCAGAGTAGTCATTCCTATAAAAACTTCATTAAATTCATTGCCATTAAATTTTATTCTATAACCCATTCCAGTTTCTCTATTCAAATAGTAAATTGAATCTTTGTCATTACCTCTACGATGAGTTCTAAACAAAGGAGTATACACTAGTCCATTTCTATTAATATTATTCACACAAAAAATATTAAACAAGATATATAAATAGTTGTAGATTCTTTAACAAAATGGGTTACGAAAGAAAAGATTATTTTTATCATAAAGCAAAGAAAGAAGGACTCAGAGCAAGATCTTCATTCAAACTTATAGAAATTCAAACTAAATATCATATTATTAAAAAAGATGACAGAGTTTTGGATATAGGCTGCTCTCCAGGTTCCTGGCTTCAAATCGCAAAAAGATACTCCCATAATATTGTTGGTGTAGACCTAGTCTCAATAAAACCCATTGAAGGTGTGAAATTTATTAAAGGTTATATCCAGTCTCCAGAAGTT